>DASUGE010000548.1:0-12444 GCA_036274215.1 Polyangiaceae bacterium
GGCTCGACCGTATCTGGGACCTCGACGCGCTCCCTCCCGACGATCCCGAGCTCCCGCGCGGCTGCGTTCCCTATCTGCCGTGCTCCGTTGCGACGGTGCTCGACGCCGTCGAGCAAGCCGGCGTCACGTCGGACGACGTCTTCGTCGATGTCGGCTCCGGCGCCGGGCGCGCCGCACTGCTCGTGCACCTGAAGACCGGCGCGGCCTGTATCGGCCTCGAGATCCAGCCGGCATTGGCGCGGACCGCCCAAGCGCGCGCCGATTGGTTGGGCCTCGAGCGCCTCCGTTTCGTCGCGGGAGACGCCGCGGAGCTGATCCGTTTTGTCCCGACTGGTACGGTGTTCTTCTTGTACTGCCCGTTCAGCGGCGCTCGTCTCGACCATTTCCTCGACGCGCTCGAAGACGTGGCGCGCGCCCGGCCGATTCGCGTGTGCTGTGTCGACATGCCGTTAATCGAGCGGCCCTGGCTCGTTCGGCGTCCTCCCACGTCCTCGAACCTCGACGTGTACGACAGCATCCGCAGCTGACGCCCCCCGCCTGTGCTACCGAGCGGGCGCCGTTCATGGCGCAGTTTCTCCTTCTTTGCTTGGTTTCGCGCTTCTTCTACACGCTGAACGACATGTTCACGGGGCGGCTCGCGCGTCAGCACGATCGCATCGAGCTCGCGGCGCTGCGCGGCGTTTCCCTCGGCGTGACGATGTCTCCGCTGCTGTTCTGGGTGCCTCGCGCGGCGTGGTCGAACCTGGGCGCGGAGACTGGGACGCTCGGCGGCATCGTGGCGCTCACCGCGCTCGCGAACGTGCTGCAGCTTCAAGCCGCGCGCTACCTGCCCTTCGGGTTGCGGGCATCGAGCATCCTCACGGGGACCGCCGTCGGCACCGTGCTCCTCGGCTACTCGGTGCTCGGAGAGAGGCTGTCCGGATCGACCGCGGCTTGGTGTGCGTTGGTCGTGCTCGGTGCGTTTTTGGCGGCACCCGGCGAGCACGCGAGTCACGAGATCGAGCCCCGCCTGTTGCCTGGGATCGTGCTGTCGCTGACGAGCGCGGGCCTGATGGCCGTGGTGGCGCTGCTCACGAAGGGGCTCACCGAACGGACCCACGCGCTGCTGACCGCGTGGGCTTGGGAATTCGGCTCGGGGCTGATTTTGGTTCCGATTTTCTTACTGCGCCGGAGGGCGACGGGTGTGACACGGAGATACTTCGCTCGTGTCGCGCTCGCGTCGTCTCCCACGGTGATCGGCTCGAGCGCGTCGATGCTGGCCCTCGGCTCCGGTCGGCTCGGCCTGTGGGGCGCGCTCGCTGGGACGCAGGTGCTGTTCACGGGCGTCCTCGGCGTGCTCTGGCACCGCGAGATCATGGGCTTACGGCGTTGGGCCTGCTTCGTCGCTGCAGCGGTTGGTGTCGCGGGCCTTGCCTTGAGCCGCGGATAACCCGCGTGCTTGGACGGAAGGCAGGGCTCTGCCCCCCTCTAGCCCGGTAACGCTGCTTGCCGGCGACGGATCAACAATCGATGGCCTCGTTTCCTGATCGCCTGTGGGGCACCGCGGGCACCTTATTACGGGCTGAATGCTTGCGCGTGCCGTTCCTTGCGTGGCCGATTCGGCCAAGCTACCGATAGCCATGGTGCAGCTCGTCGCGCCGGCCGCGTTGGCCACGCTCGAAGATGCCGATCTCGCTCGCGCGCTGATCGCCCGGCATCCCGAGGCGCCGCGCGCGATCTGGACCCGTTTTGCGCCGCTGGTTCGCCGCATCGTGCGGCGGTCGTTCGGTCCCGATCATGGAGTCGAGGACCTGGTGCAAGACGTGTTCGCGAGCCTGTTCGCCAAGCCGGAGCGGCTGCGCGAGCCGGCCGCGTTCCGCGCCTTCATCATTTCCATCACCCTGCACAACATCAGCTACGAGCTGCGGCGCCGGCGTGTGCGCCGTTGGGTAGGTCTTTCTCCCACCGCGGAGCTGCCGGACATCCGCGTCGTGGAGAGCAATCCCGAGGCGCGCGAAGCCCTCGCGCGCTTCTACCGGATCCTCGACGGCGTGCGGACGCGGGATCGCCTCGCGTTCGTGCTCCGCTACGTCGACGGGATGGAGGTCGCGGACGTGGCGCGCGCGATGGAGACTTCCGTGCCCACGGCGCGTCGCTGCTTCACGCGGGCGTACCAGCGCGTGTCGTTGCTCGCGAGTCGCGATCCGTTTCTCGCCGAGTACCTCACGACGCTGCCCGGAGGGACGGAGCCGTGACGCAGCACGGCGGAACGCCCGAGCCCGGTGCCCGGGACGCGGCGGGCAAGCTCGCGCTGCTCGCGCGGCAGAGCCTCTCGGGCGACGCCACGCGCCGCGATCCGGCGAGCTTTGCGAAGGTCGATGCGAAAATCGCGCACAACAAGCGGCGGCGGCGCACGGCATGGGCGTCGGCGACGGCGGTCGTCGCGCTGGCTGCCGCGCTCGCCGTGCTCGTCACGCGCACGCGCTCGCTCACCTACCAGGTCGTCAACGGCGCAGTCGTCGAAGGCTCGCGCATCGTCGCCGGGCCGAGCACGGAGGTGCGTTTCTCCGACGGCTCCGAGCTCGCGCTCGATCCGGGCACCCAAACGCGCATCGCGGCGCTCGACGCGCGGGGCGGGCAGGTGAGCCTCGACGACGGTGCGGCCAACGTGAAGATCGCCAAGCGCCCGGGTGCGGCGTGGACGCTCGCTGCGGGGCCGTACTCGGTGCGCGTCACCGGTACGGCGTTCTTGCTCAGCTGGTCGAAGAGCAAGCAGGCGTTCGAGATCGCGATGAAGAGCGGTTCCGTGGTCGTCACCGGTCCGCTCATCGGCGCGGGCATTGCGCTCCACGCCGGGCAGCGCCTGCATAGCGACGTCGGCACCGGGCGGCTCATCGTCGATGACGGTTCGGCACCGGCCGTGGCCGCGGTGCTGGCACCCACGCCGTCGCCCGCGGCCGCGACCCCGACTCCCACGGCGGCGCTGTCCCCCGCAGCGCCCGCGCCGAGCGGCCCCGGGCCCGACGCATCGGCCCAGTCGCACGGCTCCGGCCTCGAATGGCGAAAAAAGGCCGCACAAGGCGAGTTCGGCGACGTGATCGCGGCCGCCGAGCGGCGCGGGCTCGACACGACGCTCGCGACGGCGCCGCTCGACGACCTGGCGGCGCTCGCCGACTCGGCCCGTTACGCGCGCCGCTCCTCGCTCGCCAAGCGCACCCTGCTCGCCGAGCGCTCGCGTTTTCCCAAGTCCGGCGCGGCCCGGGATGCGGCATTCTTCTTGGGGCGCATCGCCGAGGACGAGGGCGGCGGCGCTAGCGAATGGTACGACCGCTACCTGAACGAGAGCCCGCAAGGGGCGTATGCGTCGCAGGCGCTCGGCCGCAAGATGATGCTCGTCTACCAACAGCGCGGAGCGGCGGCGGCGCAGGCGCTCGCGGCCGAGTATCTCGCTCGCTACCCGAGCGGAGCGTATGCGGGGACGGCGAAGAAGATCGGCGCCGAGCTCGGCGCGGCTTCCGGCGGGTGACGCACGGATCCCGTGAAAGCTCGCGGCGGCTGCGACCGCGGGCGCTCTGCTTGGTGCTCTCGATGCTTGCGCTCCTCGCGTTCGTCGCGCTACCCGCGGAGGCGCAATACCGGCACCGCGTCGTCGTGCTCGAGCCGGCGAACGAGCCTGAGAGCGCAGAGCTGCGTGCTCGTTTGCGCGGCGAGCTCGCAGCGGCGGGGTTCGAGGTCGTCGCGGTCCCGAGCCCAGAAGGACAGGATCCGAAGGTCTTGGCAGAGAGCGTCGCCGCCTCACTGCATCCGGCAGCGGTCATCCATGCGCGCCTCCCGGCCGCGGCGGGGACGACCGACGCAGATGCCACGGGCGAGCTCTGGATCTCCGATCGCTTGCTCAAGCGCACGTTGGTGTTGCGGTTTCGCACCGCCGACCCGACGCCGGACGAGGCGGCGCACGTGGCCGTTCAAGCCGTCGAGGTGCTGAAAGCGGATCTGGCCGAGCTTTCGGTCACGCGCGCCCCGCCGGCCCCGCAGCCACCCAAGCCGTTGCCGGCGCCCGTCAGGGTCAGCGCGGCAGAGTCCCGTCCGCTCCGTTTCCCGGTCGAGCTCGGTGCCGCGGTGCTGCCTGGCTTCGGCGGTCTTGCTTCCACGTGGACGCCCGTGCTGCGCGCCGGCGTGACGATGCCGGCTACGTGGGGGGAGAGCGAGCCGCCGAGCCTCGACGTGCGCGCTCGCGTCGCTGCGCTGGGAGGCAACGTCCGAGTCGAAGCGCCGCTCGGCGAAGCGCGGGTGCGTCACACCCTCGTCGGGCTCGAGGTCGCGCTGCGTCTGCTGCCGAAGAGCGCGATTCAGCCCTTCTTCTTGGCCTGCTTCGATGCGTACGGTCTGCACGTCGAGGGCAGGAGCGCGAGCGCCGCGGCGCACAGCGAGCGAACGTGGTCGTTCGCGATGGGCGGCGGGCTCGGGCTGTGGATTCAGCCGTACGTGCACGCCCGGGCTCGACCGGACCTCGCGCTCGCGCTCACGGGCGAGCTCGAGGCAGCATGGGTGCCGACCGAGATCCGCATCGCCGGCGAGAAGGTCGCCACGGTGGGTGCGCCGACGGCGCTGCTTGGCGCTGGTTTGGTGGGGGTTTTCTGATGGCTCAGCGGGTTCCCGCCGCCGTGCTGCTGCTTCTCGTGGTCGCCTGCGCTCCGCAGGTGGTGGATGCCGTCGATTCGCCGCCAGCGGTGGGAGGAACGGCGGGTGTCGGCGAAGGCGGCGCGCCGCCCGCGGGAGGGACGAGCTGCGCGGGCTCGCAGAGCCTCGTGCACCGCTACACGTTCGAAGGGACGGGGACCGTCGTGACCGATGCGGAGGGCGGTCCCGACGGGGCCGTCGTGGGAGCAGCTCTGACGGGCGACGGCACGGTGACGCTGGCCGGGCGCATGACGGACCAATACATCGATCTGCCGAACGGCATCCTGAGCGCGTTCGATTCCGTGACGCTCGAGACGTGGCTCACCTGGGCAGGTGGCTATGAATGGCAGCGCATCTTCGACTTCGGTGACGACGAGAAGGGGATCGAAGGGTCGCAGGGCACCGGCGCGACGTACCTCTTTCTGACACCACGCATCACGGACGATGGCGGCGCGCTCGTCCGCTTGGCCTACCAGCGTGTCGGCTATCACGAGGTGCAGCTCGATGCGACGCGCACGCTGCCGACGAGAACCCTGACGCACGTCGCGGTCACGTTCGACGCGCGGAACGAGACGCTGGCCGTCTACATCGACGGGCAGCTCGAAAATGCGCTCGCCGGCGGTGACGTTCCGATCCGGCTGTCGATGATCGACGACATCAACAATTGGCTCGGCCGCTCCCAGTACGCGGCGGATCCGGAGCTCGGCGCAACCATCGAAGAATTTCGCATCTACGCGCGAGCGCTCGACGCCACGGAGCTCGCGCGGAGCTTCGACGCCGGCCCGAACCCGAGCTGCCTCGAAACGCCGAGCCCCGAGAGCGCGCCGTGATGACCTCCAGCGCCTGTCACGTCGGTCGAGGTCGGTTGATGGCGGCGGCCTCGCTGTCTCGCGTCGCGCGCGGTCGCTCGCTAGGCCGCGCCGCCGCCGCAACCTGTGCCGTCGTGCTCGGCGGCTGCCTCAAGACGCCGGCCCGCGACGCGGCCTCGGCGCTCGACGTGACGGTGCACCCGCCGGCGAGCTTCGAGCTCGAGGGGAAGCCGTTCTGCTTCGGCGGCTCGAACAACTACTACGCGATCTTCAAGCCGCGCCCCGTCGTGGACGACTTGTTCCTCGCGGCCAAGGCGCTCGACATGCGCGTCATGCGTGTGTGGGGAATGCTGGATCGCGGCTCGCTCGACGGGAAGGTAGCGAGCGCCGATCCCGACGGCGGCGACAAGGAGGGCGTCTACTTCCAGTACTGGGATCCGGCGAAGAAGGCGCCCGCGTACAACGACGGCCCGCAAGGTCTCGAGCGGCTCGACTACGTGCTCGCGAAAGCCGCGGAGCTCGACCTGAAGATCATCGTCGTGCTCGTCAACAACTGGCGCGCGTTCGGCGGCATCGACCAGTATTTGATCTGGTACGGGCGCGACAAGCACCACGAGTTTTTCACGGAGCCCGAGCTCAAAACAGCCTACAAGAACTGGGTTTCGCACGTCATCGGACGCACGAACAGCATCAACGGCCGCAAATACAAGGACGATCCGACCGTCTTTTCGTGGGAGCTCGCGAACGAGCCGCGCATGAAGGGCGGCAACGCGTTCGATCGCGACACGGGCTGGGACAAGAGCACGCTCACGGATTGGGCGGGCGAGATGTCGGCCTACATCAAGTCGCTCGACGCGAACCACATGGTCTCCGTCGGTGACGAGGGGTTCCTCGACGGCGGCGGCGAGCACTGGGCGTACGAGGCGAACGACGGCGTCGACAACAAGGCGCTCACGGCGCTCCCCGGCATCGACTTCGGCACCTTCCACCTCTACCCGGAGGACTGGGGCGCGACGCTCCAGTGGGGCGAGCAATGGATCCTCGATCACCTGCGCGTGGCGCGCGAAGTCGGCAAGCCGACGGTGCTCGAGGAGTACGGCGCCAAGGTAAGCCGCGCGAACGGCAAGCTCGGTCCCATCGTCAAAGGCTGGCCCGAGCGCGAGCTCGCCTATCGTCGCTGGAACGAGCTCATGCTGCGTCGTGGTGGTAACGGCTTCTTGCCGTGGATGCTCTCCGGCATCGACGAAGGCGAGGGGCGGCCGATCTACCCGGATTACGACGGCTACGGCTTCTACCAAGACGACGAGACCGGCCGTTTGATCGGGGACTACGCGAAGCGGTTCATCACGGCGCCCGCGTGTGAAAGTCAGCCGCCCGGATCCGGCGGGCCGCCGTCGCCCTTCGTACGCTCGAAGCACGCTCCGGAGAGTGTCGCGTTCGGGTGGGTGAAGCCGAAGGGCTAGCCAAGTCGAGGTAACTCGGGGTGTTTTCGCCGAAAACTTGAAGGCTTCCTGGATTCGCGAAAAGACTCGGCCGTGGCCTTGTCTCGCGGTGCGTCAACGCTGGCTCTCGGCATCGCGCTGCTCTCCGCGAGCGCCACCGCGCAGGGACCGAAGACGGAGAGCCGCTGGTTCCTCAAGAAGCCACCGCCGAGCACTCAGGTCGCGAAGTCTTCCGCCGAGCGCGGCGTGAATCCGTGCAACACGCCCGACCCCGGCTTCGGCAACTACGAGCACTGGAGCAAGCTCGGCAGCCTCGGGCTCTTGATGATGCCGGAGCGCGGCGGCGTGACATCGACCGGCGAGTTCGACGTGGTGTTTCATTTTCACGGCCACGACCCCGCCCGCAAGGAGTGGGTGCACGTCATGAACGGCGTCGTGCTCGTCGGCATGACGCTCGGCAACGGCTCCGGCGCCTACGAAAACGCGTTTCGCGATCCGAGCGTCTTCGATCGGCTTTTGAAGAGCGTCGAGACGGCCGTCGCCGAGCACAGGGGGCGCGCCAACGCCCGCGCGCGCCGCATCGCCTTGAGCTCGTGGAGCGCGGGCTACGGTGCCGTCGAGGAAATCTTGCGGCAGCCGGCGCACCGAGCGCGCATCGACACCGTGATCCTGCTCGACGGTCTGCATTGCGACTACGCCGACGCGGGCGCCGGGCTCGTGAAAATGACGCTCGACCCGTTCGTGCGCTTTGCGCACGAGGCCGCCGCCGGTAAGAAGCTCATGGTCGTGAGCCATTCGTCGATCATTCCGCCCGGCTACGCCTCCACGACGGAGACCGCGAATTTCCTGATTAATGAGCTCGGGGGTCGTCCGCGCGCCGCCCGCTCGCGCGCTTCGGACCCGATGGGTCTCGAGCTCGTCTCGCGCTACGACCAGGGCGGCTTCCACGTGCGCGGCTATGCCGGCAACGCCGAGCTCGATCACTGCGCGCAGATCGGGCTCTATCGCGACATCCTCAAAGCGCACCTTGCTCCGCGCTGGAGCCCGCCGCGTGGCGCGAAACGCTAAGCATCGCGAGAAGCCGCGCGGCCAGGCGCCCGAGCAGCGTGGCCCCGCGCCGGACCAGCGCGTCCTCGCACCCGAGCGCCCAGGCTCGGCTCCCGTCACGTTCGTGGACGGCACGCACGTCGCCGCCGCGGCAGGTCCGCTCGATCGCACCGTGCGCGGCTTCTTCCCGGGAGCGAGCTGGAACGCCGTGCGCGGCTTGATCGAGAGCGGCAAAGTCTCCGTCGGAGGCAACGTCGTGCGCGAGCCGACGCGCGCCGTTCACGCCGGGGCCGAAGTCTCGGTCGCGATGCGCGCCCCCCGCGCTCGGGCACCGGCGCTCGCGCCCGAGCTCATCGCACACCAAGACGCTCACCTCATCGTCGTGCACAAGCCGGCCGGCATCAGCACGGTACCGTACAACGACGAAGAGACCGGCACGCTCTCCGAGCTCGTCGAAGCCATGCTCCGCCGCGCCAGTCGCGGTCCGCAGACCCCGCTCGGCATCGTCCACCGACTCGACAAAGACACCTCGGGCCTCATCGTGTTCGCGCGCACCCTCGCGGCGACGCGTGGGCTCAAGCAGCAATTCCGCGTTCACAGTGTGGAGCGGCGCTACGTGGCCATCGCGCACGGCGCCGTTCGAACCGGCACCTTCGAGTCACGCCTCGTGCGCGATCGCGGCGATGGCCGCCGCGGCTCGACCGAAAATCCCGAGCTCGGGCGCGACGCCGTCACGCACGTTCGTGTCCTCGAGCCGCTCGACGGCGCCACGCTCATCGAATGCAAGCTCGAGACCGGCCGCACGCACCAGATCCGCATTCACCTCGCCGAGGCGGGCCACCCGATCCTCGGCGAGCGCGTGTACTCGAAGGATTATCGCGGTCGCTTGATTGCGGCGCCTCGCCTCATGCTTCACGCGTTCGAGCTCGGCTTCGAGCATCCGGCGACGGGCGTGCCCATGCATTTCGAAGCCCCGATGCCGGCTGATTTGCGCGACGTGCTCGTCTCGTTGCGCCGCTGAGTCCCCGCGCTCCGACCGAACCCGCGACGATCGTGGCAAATCGTCACGGTCGGTCGCGTGCTGCATTTGCTTCGCGCCGAGGTGCGCCTTGCGAGCGCTCGACTCCGGATCGATGCTTCGAGGACACGTGACCATGGTCGCCGTCTCCGGGGGTCGCGACACGCCGACGGGCGGGTCCGGGCTCTCGTTCCTCGAGGGTGGCGGTGAGCTCGGCGCGCTGATGCGCTCCTACGATTGGACGACGACGCCGCTCGGCCCGCCCTCGCTCTGGCCGCGCAGTCTCAAAACTGCCGTGCGCATCATGCTCACCTCGCGCCAGCCGTTCTGGCTCGGCTGGGGCCCCGAGCTCACCTACCTCTACAACGACCCTTACAAGTCGATCATCGGCGGCAAGCACCCGCGTGCGCTCGGTCGCCCGTTTCGCGAAGTCTGGAGCGAGATCTGGGAGGTGATCGGTCCGATGGCGGAGACCGTGATGACGCGCGACGAGGGCACCTACGTCGAGGCGCAGATGCTCATCATGGAGCGCCACGGCTACCAGGAGGAGACGTATTACACCTTCTCGTACAGCCCCATCCCGGGTGACGACGGTGGCACGGCCGGGCTCATTTGTGCAAACACCGACGACACGCGCCGGGTGATCGGCGATCGTCAGCTCGAGACACTCCGCCAATTGTCCGTACGGGCCTCGGATGCACGCTCTGCAGAAAAGGCCTGTGCGCTCAGCGTCGAGGCGCTGACCGAAAACCCGCGCGATCTCCCGTTCGTGCTTTTGTATTTGACCGACGCCACCGCCGACGCGCTGGTGCTCGCCGCGTCCACGCCGGGCGCTGCCTCGCTATCGCACGTGGCGTGGCCGTCGGCTCGGGCGCTCTTCGAGAACCATGCCGAGCTCGTCGCGATCCCGGCGAGCGCCGGCCCCGTGCCCATGGGTGCGTGGCCTCGCCCTCCGAGCACGGCGATCGTGCTGCCACTTCCGCCGTCGGGCACCACCGGACGCGCGGGCGTGCTCGTCGCGGGCCTCAATCCGTTTCGGCAGCTCGACGCCGGCTACCGGAGCTTCCTCGATCTCGTGGCGCATCAGGTCGCCGGCAACATCGCCAATGCCGAGGCCTATGCGATGGAGCGAAAGCGCAGCGAAGCGCTGCTCGCCCTCGACCGAGCCAAGACCGAATTCTTCAGCAACGTGAGCCACGAGTTTCGCACGCCGCTCACGCTGATGCTCGGCCCGCTCGAGGACACGCTCCGGCAGTCCGAGGCGCTGGCAGCCGACGATCGCGCTCGGCTCGAGCTCGCGCACCGGAACGCGCAGCGGCTGCTCAAGCTCGTCAATACGCTGCTGGATTTCTCTCGCATCGAAGCCGGTCGCAGCGGCGATTCGTTCGAGCCGGTCGATCTCGGCGTCTTGACGGGTGAGCTCGCCAGCGTCTTTCGGTCCGCGATCGAGCGCGCCGGGCTGTCGCTCACCGTCCACGCCCCGAGCCCGTCCGCCCCCGTCTACGTCGATCGCGAGATGTGGGAAAAAGTGGTCTTCAATCTGCTCTCGAACGCCCTCAAGTTCACGTTCCAGGGCGGAATCACGGTCACGCTCACGGAGCGCGGCCCCGGAGTAGATCTCTCGATCTCGGACACCGGTACCGGCATTCCCGCCGCGGACCTACCGCACGTCTTCGAGCGTTTCCATCGCGTGAAGGGCGCGCACGGGCGCACGATCGAGGGCAGTGGCATCGGTCTCGCTCTCGTGCGCGAGCTCGTGAAGCTGCACGGCGGCAACGTCTCCGTCGAGAGCGAGCTCGGTCGCGGTACGACGTTCCGCGTCTGGCTGCCATTTGGCCGCGCCCACCTGCCGGCGGAGCGGCTCGGCGTTGCCCGCGCAGTGACCCCCACGCCGCTCGACAAGAACGCGTACCTGACGGAGGCGCTCGGCTGGGTAGGCGGAACGCCGGCGGCATTCGACGCGGAGGCCGAAGCGCCGACGGAGGTCGCGGCGCGTCCGGGCTCCCGCCTTCGCGTCCTCTTGTGCGAGGACAACGCCGACATGCGCGACTACGTCCAGCGCTTGCTCAGCGGAACGTACGACGTCGAGAGCGTCAATGACGGCGAGCAAGCGCTGCGCGCCGTGCGCCGCCGGATCCCCGATCTCGTCTTGTCCGACGTGATGATGCCCAAGCTCGACGGCTTCGGTCTCCTCGCCGCGCTGCGAGCGGAGGCGCGTCTCCAGGCCGTCCCCGTGATCCTATTGTCCGCTCGCGCGGGAGAGTCCGCACGGATCGAGGGGTTGCGGCTCGGAGCGGACGACTATTTGGTGAAGCCGTTCAGCGCGCGCGAGCTTTTGACGCGCATCGTCGCGCTGATGGAGCAGCGGCGCGTCGATCGCACGCTCCGCGAGCATGCCGAATCGCTCGAGATCCTGAACCGCGTCGGCGTGAGTCTTGTCGCTGAGCGCGATCTCGAGCGCGTTCTGCAAATCGTCACGGACGCGGCCACCGCCGTGTCGGGGGCCCAATTCGGCGCCTTCTTCTACAACGTGACGAACGAGCTCGGCGAAGCGTACCTCCTCTACACGCTCTCCGGCGCACCGCGCGAAGCGTTCGAAGGTTTTGGTACGCCTCGAAACACCCCGATCTTCGGCCCGACTTTCCGCGGCGAAGGCCCCGTGCGCCTCGCCGACGTCACGCGCGATCCGCGCTACGGCACGCTGCCTCCCCACCACGGCATGCCGAAGGGTCACCTCCCGGTGCGAAGCTACCTTGCCGTCCCCGTGACGGCGCGCTCCGGCGAGGTCATGGGCGGCCTCTTTTTCGGCCATTCCGACGTCGGCGTGTTCACGGAGCGCGCCGAGCGCATCGTCACGGGCATCGCGTCGCAGGCCTCGGTCGCGATCGACAGCGCGCGCCTCTACGAGCAGCGCGCCAAGCTGATCGACGAGCTTCGTGAGAGCGACCGCCGCAAGGGCGAATTCATCGCGACCCTCTCGCACGAGCTCCGAAACCCGCTGGCTCCGCTGCGCAACGCCCTCCACGCCCTCCACCTGCTCGGCTCGACGGCGCCGTCCGCGGCTCGCCTGCGCGAGATGCTCGAGCGTCAGGTCGACCACCTCGTCCGCCTGGTCGACGACCTTCTCGAGGTTTCCCGCATCAATCGCGGCACGTTCGAGCTCCGCCGCCAGCATGTCGAGCTCGAGAGCGTCATTCAGAGCGCGCTCGAGACGACCGAGCCCCTCTACTCGGCTGGTGCCCGCCAGCTCGAGGTGAAGCTCCCCGACGAGCCGGTCGTGCTCGACGGCGACCCCGTTCGCCTCACGCAGATCTTCGGCAACCTCCTGAACAACGCCGCCAAATACACGAACAACGGCGGCCACGTCTGGCTCGCTGCCCGCCGCGAGGGCGAGTCCGTCGTCGTCAGCGTCCGCGACGACGGCATCGGCATCGCGCCGGAATCCCTGCCGGGCCTGTTCGAGATGTTC
>DASUGE010000549.1:0-8676 GCA_036274215.1 Polyangiaceae bacterium
CGAGCAGGGCATCCGGCAAGCGCTTCGCGAGCTCGCTCCCCAGTAACGCCAACGCCCCGCTCGGACACGCGGGCGGTTGTCAACGACGGGCCGCGTTGCCGTCTCCCACGAGCACGTAGCCCAGATGTCGAGCACCGCGTCGCCCGAATAGCTCAACAGCCGTCACGGCGTTCTCGCGGCGTAGCTCGCCAGAGACTCGTTTCCACGCCGTTCGAAGTTGCCGCCGCGTCGCCGCTCGCACCGCACATCACGTCCAACGCCGTCGTGCCCCGCGCCATGCTCTGCAACGCCACCGCACATCACGTCCAACGCCATCGTGCCTCCGCGCGTGCTTCGCCAGCGCTTGGCGGGCACCTGCGCGCACAGTCCGAAGGCCCAGCACGCGGGCGTCACCGCGCCGCACCCTCGCGAGGGCATCAACTGCGTTGGCCTCGTCGTGGGCGCGCGTCGACGCATGTCTCCGCCGCGCGCGGCCCCTATCGCCCGAAGCCCGGCAACTCCGCGCGCCGGAGCACCATTGCGGCGAGTAGCTTGTCCTCCGCGCGCCGCCATGTGCCGTGAAAGCGCGCGCCCGCCGGTAGCTCCGCGATCGCGTTCTCGAGGTGGAGCTCGAAGTCGCCGTCGCCGAGGCGCACGCTCACTTCTTTGAAGCCGACGAAGCTGCGCGTGAGCGGGAATTGGCACTTGTAGAAGGCTTCCTTCGCCGAGAAGACGAGGCGCGACGCGACGGCCTCGCTCATGTCGGTGCGGCGTGCGGCGTGCGCGGCCTCGGCCGGTGACCAGATGCGCTCGGCGACGGCGGGCTCGAGGCCGTCCTCGGGCTCGATGTCGACGCCGATGCCGGCGTAGGTATCGCTGCTTGCGACCGCGACGACGCACAGGGTTTCGTCGTGGGTGATGCTGCCCACGATGCCTTCCGGCCAGAGCGGCTCGCGCTTGGCGCCGACGAGGACGCTCGCGGCCGGAGCGCCGAGCTCTGCGAGGGCTTTTCGTGCGTTCACGCGACCGTGCGCGAACTCGCGGCGGCGTTTGATGACGGCGCCCGCGACGAGGGCTGCTTCGTCGGGCCAGAGCTCGGGCGTCGCGTCGCCGATTTCGCTCACGACGACGGCCACGTCGGCGGGAAATACCCCGGCCACGAGCGCGGTCGTCATCACGCCTGCCGGACGCGCCGTCGCTCGAGGATCGTTTGTTGCGTGATGGTGCGCTGCGCCTCGCTCGACTCGACCAGCGTCCAGAGGTCGTGCTCGCTGCGGGGACCCGCGATTTCGAGCAGGATGTCGGCGGCGCGCTCGGGAGCGATCCCGTCGAAATGGCGGCCCGGCAGCTCCACGACCGCGGTCCGCGCGCGCAAGCCTTCGAGCGTCGCGAGCACGCGTTCGATCACGGTGCGGAAGACGAGCTCGGAGAAATCCTCGCGCGCGCCGACGCCGAACAGGAGCACCTTGTCGAAGGGCAGCTTCGGCCGACCCGACACGAGCAGCACCTCCCCGAGCGCACCCGTCACGAACCTACTCGCGAGCAGGCGCGAGATGCGACCGCCGAGACGGAAGTCACACAGCCCGGCGACGCCGCGCGGCGGGCGTTCGCCGGGGAGGAGCGCCGCGACGAGCACCTCCGTGCCGGACAGGTCGAGCCGGCGCAGGCTCGGCGGAATGAAGCGGAGGTCCATGCGTCAGGACTCGGCGCGCGACCCAGGCTCGCCTGCCGGATCCTGCCGCCCGCAATCGTCGGCGATGCGGTCGAGCACACCGTTGACGAAGGCGCCGCTTTCCTCGGTGCCGAAGCGCTTGGCGAGCTCGACCGCCTCGTCGAGCACGACGGCGCGCGGCACGTCGACCTTGGTGACGAGCTCCCACGCGCCGAGCCGGAGCAGATTCCGGTCGACGCGCGTCATGCGTTCGAGCCGCCAATTTTTGCTGGCTCGCACGATGCGGGCGTCGAGCTCGGCGAGCGTCGCACGAACGCCACGCACCGCCTCGTCCGCGTAGGGCCGGCCCTCGGCGTCGCCGGGCAGCTCGCGCCAAAAATCCCCGATCGCCTGCTCCACGTCGCCGTCGCTCGCCTCGATGGCAAAGAGCATCTGGAGCGCGGCTTCGCGGGCGGTTGTGCGGGCTCCCATCGGCGTTCGCTCGAGTGTAGGATACTTTCCGATGAAAGTCTGGCTGGTCGGCGGCAAGGGCATGCTCGGAACGGCGCTCCGCGAGCGCCTCGAGCGTTTCGGCGTCACGCACGTGATCACCGATCTCGCGCTCGACATCACGGATCCGGAACGCGTCGCGGCTTACGCACACGCGGAGCGACCGACGCACGTGCTGAACGCCGCCGGGTACACGCGCGTCGACGACGCCGAGGCCCACGAGGACGAAGCCTTTCGCGTCAACGCGCTCGGTCCGGAGCACCTCGCGCGGGCCGCGACGGACGTCGGCGCGCGCTTCCTCCACATCTCGACGGACTACGTCTTCCCGGGCGACGCGAGCGAGCCTTACGTCGAGAACGCCCCCACCGGCCCGAAGAGCGCCTACGGCCGCACCAAGCTAGCCGGAGAAGAGCGCGTGCTCGCGCTGCCCGGCGCCGAAAAGCTCGTGACGGTCGTGCGCACGTCGTGGCTGTTCGGCGAGAACGGACCGAGCTTTCCGAAGACGATCAGCCGCCTCTGCCTCGAGCGCGACAAGCTCGAGGTCGTCGTGGACCAGCTCGGTCGCCCGACGTACACGGGTGATTTAGCGGACGCCGTGCTCGAGCTCGAGGGGATTGCACCGGGCCGCAGCGCGTCGCCCGCGGGCGTGTACCACTTCGCGAACGCGGGGACCGTCTCGTGGCATGCCTTCGCCGAGGCGATCCGCGAGACGCTCGTGCGGCTCCGCCGGCGCGTCACGGTCGAGCGCGTGCTCCCCACGACGTCGGAGGAGTACAAGCGGAAGAACCCGAATTCGGCGCCGCGCCCCCGGTACTCCGTGCTCGACACGAGTCGCATCGAAGCGGCGCTCGGTCGCGCGCCGCGCCCCTTTCGCCAGCCGCTCGACGAGTTCCTGGCGCGCCTCGCGACCTGACCCCACGAGCGTCCCGGGCCATCGCGGGCGGATTCTTGGCAGGGCGCGGGGGCGTCTGGTCCAATGCGCCTTCCGGCGCGAGCTTGCGGCGCCGGGGACCTCTTTCGAGCGCTCGTGACACCACCTTCGGCCAGAGTTTCGCTGGGTTTTTTCGGGGCTTCTCCGCCGACGCTGCTCGTCGTCACGGGCGCGGTCCTCGCGGGCGTTCTGTGCGGGGTCGGGCTCACGGCCCGGCATGCCGCGCCGGCGCGGGCGGTCCCGCTGGAACGCACCGAGCGCTCGTCGGCGGTTCCTGCGGCCCCGGCTCCCGCGGCACCCCCGAGGGTGACTCCGGCCGCCCCGCCCGAGCCCCCGAGTGAGCTTCCCGCCGGATCCGACCACGGGACCGAAGTCGACGCCGTGGTCGAGACGGCGGCCGCGGCGAGCCTCGCGCCGAACACGCCCATGGCCGAGGGCGACGCCGCCCTGCACCTCGCGCGCGCCTGGCATCAGATCTTCAACGCGCGTCCCTCGGAGCAAACGCTCGCCGTGCTGTGGGCGCAGTGGGCGCACGAGACGGCGCGCGGGCAGCGCATGCACGCTTACAACTTCGCGGGCATCAAGGGACGCGGCCCGACCGGCGCGAGCGTCGTCGTGTGGACACGCGAGGGCGCCGCGCCGAGCGATCTCGTGAAGCGCACTTTTCGCGCGTACCGTACGGCGGGTGAAGGCGCGCGCGACTACGTGCGCTTGCTCGCGTCGCGCTACCCCCAGGCGTTGCGGGCCGCGCGCGACGGCAACGTGTACGGGTTCGTGAGCGCCCTCGACACGGGCGGCTACTTCACGGCCGACACGCGCGCCTACCTGCGCGCCGTCACGAGCCTCAGCAACGAATGCCGCCGCCGCGGGATTTCCGTCGCGGCCATCGCGGGCGGGACGCGAGCCGCCTTGTGATTCGGCCGAGCGTGAGGCTCGGACTCGCGTGGGCGCCCCCGAAATGATAGGTCCACCCACCCCGGGAGGAACCGGCGGGAGTAAAATACCATGAAACGCGCGCTGATCACGGGCATCACCGGCCAAGACGGCTCCTACCTCGCCGAGCTCTTGCTCTCGAAGGGCTACGCCGTGCACGGCCTCGTGCGCCGCTCGTCCACCTTCAACACCTGGCGCATCGATCACCTGCCGCGCGGCGAAAACTTCGCCCTCCACTACGGCGATCTGAACGACGTCTCGAGCTTGCTCGAGGTCGTGCGCAAGGTAAAGCCCGAGGAGGTTTACAACCTCGCGGCGCAGAGCCACGTGCGCGTGAGCTTCGACATGCCGGAGTACACGGCAGAGTGCACCGGCCTCGGCTGCCTGCGGTTGCTCGAGGCGCTCCGTAGCGAAGGGCTCACGCAGGCGCGCTTCTATCAAGCGTCGTCGTCCGAGCTCTACGGCAAGGTGCACGAGGTGCCGCAGAAGGAAACGACGCCGTTCCATCCGCGCAGCCCGTACGCCGCCGCCAAGGCGTTCGCCTTCTACACGACCGTCAATTTCCGCGAAGCGTACGGCATGTACGCGGTGAACGGAATTCTGTTCAACCACGAATCGCCGCGCCGCGGCGAAAGCTTCGTGACGCGCAAGATCACGCGCGCTGCGACCCGCATCAAGCTCGGTTTGCAGTCGTCGATGGCGCTCGGCAACCTCGATGCGAAGCGCGATTGGGGCTACGCGAAAGATTACGTCGAGGGAATGTGGCGCATGCTGCAGGTGGACAAGCCCGACGACTACGTGATCGCCACCGGCGAAACGCATAGCGTGCGCGAGTTCCTCGACGAGACGTTCGCGCACCTCGGTATGGACTGGAAGCCGGTGGTTCGCCTCGACGACCGGTACCTGCGGCCGAGCGAGGTCGACCTCTTGATCGGCGATCCCACCCGAGCGAAGAACGAGCTCGGCTGGCAGCCGAAGACCACCTTCCGCGAGCTCGTGCGGCTGATGGTCGACGCCGACCTCGCGCTCGCCGAGCGCGAGAAGCGCGAAGGCAAGGTCGGCCCGCCTCCCTGACACGAGGCGCGCCGTGTCGGACCTCACGACGAAGCTCGCGGAGCGCGCGGCGCGGATCGTAGTCAGTGGGGCTGGCTACGTGGGCCTGCCTCTAGCGCTCGAGCTTGCGCGCGCGGGGTTTCACGTGACGGCGCTCGACCCGAACGGGCGCAAGATCGAGGCGATTCTTCGGGGCAAAAGCTACGTCGAGGGCATCTCCGATGCCGACCTCGTGGCGGTCGTCGAACCGCGCCGGCTTGCCGCTTCGAGCGACCCACGCGTGCTCGCGGAGGCGGACGCGGTCGTGATTTGCGTGCCGACACCGCTCGACGCGACGCGCGCGCCCGATACTTCGTACATCTCGGCCGCGCTCGACGACATCGTCCGCTACCAGCACCCGGGCATGCTGGTCGTGCTCGAATCGACGACCTACCCCGGCACCACGTTGGAGCTGCTCGCGCCGCGGCTCAGCGCGCGCTTCACGCTCGGTGAGGACGTCTTCGTCGCGTACTCGCCGGAGCGGACCGATCCGGGCAATGCGCGGCACGGCGTGCGCAATACGCCCAAGGTCGTTGCCGGTGTGACTCCGGCTTGCCTGCGGGCCGCGCTCGCCCTCTATGGCGCGATCGTCGAGCAGACGGTTCCCGTTTCGTCGACGACCGCGGCCGAGCTCGTCAAGCTGCTCGAGAATACGTTTCGAGCGGTGAATATCGGGCTTGCGAACGAGCTCGCGATGCTGAGCCGCCGCCTCGGCGTCGATCCCTTCGAAGTGGTCGACGCGGCCTCGACCAAGCCGTTCGGTTTCATGCCCTTCTACCCGGGCCCGGGCGTGGGCGGACACTGCATCCCGGTCGATCCGCTCTTCCTCGCGTGGAAGGCGGCGTCGCTCGGGTTGAACGCGGAGTTCGCGGAGCTCGCCGATCGCGTGAACCGCGCGATGCCGGATCACGTGCTCCGACGCGCTGCCGAGCTCCTTGCCGGCGCCAAGCAGGCGCTGCGCGGAGCGAAGGTGCTGGTCTACGGCATGACGTACAAGCCGGACATCGCCGACACGCGCGAATCGCCGGGGCTGCGCATCATCCAGAAGCTCGCCCAGGAAGGCGCGGACGTCGCGTGCATGGATCCGCTCGTCGTCGAGCTCCCGCCCACGCACCGTGCACTCACGCGCGTGGACTCGGCGAGCTCCTTTTCCCCCTACGATCTCGTCGTGGTGGTCGTCCCTCACCGCTCACTCGACCGCGAGCGCCTCCTCGCCGAAGGTCGGCTCATCCTCGATACGCGCAATGTCCTGGCCGAAGCCCACGGGCCGCGGGCCCACGTTCACGGGCTATAGCCGCTCCGCTTGCTCCAGCGTGAACCGCTCTGGTACACGGTTTTTTCGCCGTGAACCCTGCGAGTGAGCCGCCGCGCGTCGTGATCGAAGACCTTTCGCCTGCCGTCGACGGCGGGCGCTACCCCGTGAAGGTCCCGTACGGCAGCACGCTCGAGGTCTCGGCGAACGTGTTCCGCGACGGGCATGATCTGATCGCTGCCCGCGTCATTTTCCTGCCGCCCGGCGAGCCGCGGTGGGGCTCCGCGGCGCTCACCTACCAGCACGATCCCGATCGCTTTTACGGCTCGTTTCACGTCGGCAAGCTCGGTCGCTGGAACTACGGCATCGAGGCGTGGCCGGATCACTTCGGCACCTGGCGCAGCGAGCTCGAAAAGCGGATCCGCGCCGGGCAAGACGTCCGCGGCGAGCTCGTCGTCGGAGCGCTCCTGCTCGAGCGCTATGCGGCGCTCTTGCGCGGCGACGTCGCCAAGCGCGTGCGCGCGCTCGCCGCGACGATGACGAGCGCCGGCACGCCGCTCGACCAGCGCCTCGCCGCGGCGCTCGACGACACGCTCGTCGCCGAGGTGTACGGACCGCTCGAGCCAGCCGAGCTCACGCGCTCCCCGCTGCACGAGCTGATCGTCGACCGCCCGGAGGCCACATTTGCCGCGTGGTACGAGCTTTTTCCGCGCTCGCAGGGCCCCAAAGGCAAGCACGGCACCTTTGCCGACACCGCGCGCCGCCTGCCGGAAATCGCGGCGATGGGCTTCGACGTCATCTACCTGCCGCCCATTCACCCGATCGGCGAGACGCACCGTAAAGGGCGCAACAACTCGCCCAAGGCCGAGCCGGGCGACGTCGGCAGCCCGTGGGGCATCGGTGCGAGCACGGGCGGACACACGGCGGTGCACCCCGAGCTCGGTACGCTCGCCGACTTCGACGAGCTCGTGCAGGGCGCGCGCGATCTCGGGCTCGAGATTGCGCTCGACTTCGCGCTCCAGTGCTCGCCGGATCATCCGTGGGTGAAAGAGCACCCGGATTGGTTCTTCGTGCGGCCGGACGGCACCATCCGCTACGCCGAGAACCCGCCCAAAAAGTACGAGGACATTTACCCGCTCAACTTCTGGTGCAAGGACCGCCAGGCGATGTGGAACGCCTGCCGCGACGTGCTGCTCTTCTGGGCGCAGCACGGCGTCCGCACCTTCCGCGTCGACAACCCGCACACGAAGCCCTTCGCGTTCTGGGAGTGGGCGCTGCGCGAGGTGCAGACCCGCTATCCCGACACGGTTTTTCTCAGTGAATCGTTCACGCGCCCGAACCGCATGAACGCGCTCGCGAAGCTCGGCTTCAACCAGAGCTACACGTACTTCACGTGGAAGAACACGGCCTGGGAGCTCAAGGAGTACCTCGGCCAGCTCACGCAGAAGCCGTCGACGCTCTACTACCGTCCGAACTTCTTCGCGAACACGCCGGACATCCTGCACGAGTACCTGCAGCACGGTGGGCGTCCCGGCTTTCGCGTACGGCTCCTGCTCGCGGCGACGCTGTCGCCCGTCTACGGCATCTACAGCGGCTTCGAGCTCTGTGAAGCGACCCCGGTGCGCCCCGGCAGCGAGGAGTATCTGGACAGCGAGAAGTACCAGCTCGTTCATCGGGATCTGAACGCGCCCGGCAACATCAAGCAGGACTTTGCGCGCATCAACCGCATCCGGCGCGAGAATCCCGCGCTCCAGACGCTCGCGAACCTCGAATTCGTGGGAAGCGACTACGACGGCATTCTCGCGTACCGGCGCTATGCCCCGAACAACGAGCTCCTCGTCGTCGTGAATCTCGACCCGCACCGCATGCACGAGACGCAGCTCGACGTTCCGATCGATCGGATGGGCATCGGCGAGGGCGAGCCGTACGAGGTCTGTGACCTCCTGACGGCCGCCCGCTACGTCTGGCGCGGTCGCCGCAACTACGTGAAGCTCGATCCGACCGAGCGCGTCGGTCACGTGTTCCGCATCTCGCGGCGCGGGTAAACGCCCGTGCGCGCTCGAGCGATCTGGACGGGCGCTGCGGTGACGCTCGGGCTCGCCGGGCTCGGGCTCGGGTGCGCGAAGCGTGGCGCGGCCTCGAAGGGTGGCGGGAAGTCGGGCGCGGCGACGGGCGCGGCGACGGTGTCGACCGTGGGCGCATTGTCGTCGGGCGCCGCGGTCGCAGCGCCGCCCGGCCGCCTCTCGACGCCGACGGCGTTCGAGCTCACGGCGAGCCCGCGCGGGGTCACGCTGATTTGGGCGCCGGCGGAGCGTGCGGGGGGCGCCA
>DASUGE010000550.1:0-20483 GCA_036274215.1 Polyangiaceae bacterium
CGAGCTCGCGCGGCTCCTGCTCACGGAGACGACGTCGCTCGGTGTGCGACGCCTGCCGGCCACGCGCCTCGAGCGCCCGCGGCGCATGGTCGAGGTCGCGACGCGCTTCGGCACCATCCCGGTGAAGGTGAGTGAAGGCCCGTACGGTCCGCCGCAGGCGAAACCGGAGTTCGACGCGTGCGAGCGCGCCGCGGCAGCTTTCGGCGTGCCCGTGCGCGAGGTCGTGAGCGAGGCGCTGGCCGCTTGGGCGCGCTCGAAGGGCTGAGCCGGCAAAAGCCGCTCAGTCGGGGCGTTCCATCGGCAGCCCCGACGCTTCCCACGCGAGCAGGCCGCCTTCCAGGAAGCCGACGACGACCTCCTGCCCGGCGAGCTTGGCGACGATCTCTTTCGTGCGGTCCCCGGACCGGCAATAGAGGACCGGCGTCGCCCCGAGCATGAAGAGCTCTGCCAAGCGACCTTCGAGCTCGTCCGCGGGCATGCTCGTCGCGCCCGGGATGTGCGCCCGGCCGAACGACGCGGCGTCGCGCGCATCGACCACGCTCACCTTGTTGGCGCGGATGAGCTGAAACAGCTCCTCCGGCTTCAGCGCGCCCTCGGCACGCGGCAGGTACGGATCGATCATCTCGCGCAGCTGGTTACGCTTGAGCGCGCCCACCTTGCCGCCCACGGGTCTGCCCTGGTGAAACACGACGAAGGTCGGGACCGACTGCACGCCGAGCTGGCGCGCGATGTTTGGCGAGCGATCGATGTCGATCGTGACGATCTTCGCCTTCTCGCCGAGCTCGTCGGAGAGCGCCTTGAGCTCGGGCGCGACCGTCTTGCAGGGCCCGCACCACTCGGCCGAGAACTCGACGAGGACGGGGACCTCGCTCAGCATGATTTCGCGTTCGAAGCTCTGCTCGTTGACCGTGAGCACCGCCATGGGAGGCGCCCTACCTAGCACGGAGTGTCGAAACGAGTGGTGTCCGCCGTCGCCGTCGCGCGAAAATCGCCCGGCGTGCGCCGCCTACGGCTCGGCCGGTGGCGTCGCCCCCCGGCCGGGCTCGCCCGGTCGCACGCTGTCGATGCGCCGCTTGAGCGGGAGGACGACCGGGGCCCCCGGCGTTTCGAGGTGCTCCGCCCGAGGCGCGATGTCCCGCACCAGCCAGCACAGCGCGCTCACCAACGCGGCCAGAAGCACCAGCGCGGCGAGCCCGAGCACCCCGCCGAATCCCGAGAGCACGCCGAGCGACGGGGCGAGCGGCGCGCCGAGCGCCGCGAATGCCCCCTCGAACGTCGCGACCCAGGCGCCCGTGAGCGCGAGCAACGTTGCGATGGGTGCGACGGCCGTCGGGAGCACGCGCTTCAGGTAGGGCGAGAGCGGCGAGCGACCGAGGCTCGGCGGCTCGAAGTCCTCGAAGGCGCGCTGGTCGGCGAGCCGTGCTCGCAGCGCGACCGCCACCTCGATGCCACGGAGCGCACCGAGCAGCGCCGGCCCGAACGCGCCACCGAGCACCAGCGCCGACCCGGCGATCAGCGGCTGAGGAAGCGCCAGGTAGAGCTCGCTCGTGCGCGAGAGCAGCGTGTCGGCCGTGCGCGAGATCCCGCCTGCCAGGACGCCGAGCATGATCGTCACGGCGGCCGCGAGCGCCGTCGCGCCGAGCGCGACGACGAGCGTGTGCCCCGCGGCTCGCGCGAGGTCGTCCGCCCAGCTCGGCATGAACGAGTGCAGCGCGCCGAGCGACGCGTACAAGCCGACGATGCCGCCTACCGTGAGCACGGCCCCGCGCCCGCGCCGCCCCGGCACGAGCTCGGTCGTGCTGAGCGGCGGATGCTCGCTCGAGGCGGCGCGCGTGTCCTGAACGAGGATCCCGAGGCAGCTCGTCGCCGAGAGCAGGAGCGCGATCCACATCAACGTGTCGACATCGGCGGCGTCGCGCGCGCGTCGAATGAGGGCACCGAGCCCGCGCTGATTGGTCGCTTCGGCCGCGAGCTCCGCCGCGAGCGCGAGCGGCAACAGCATGCCCGCCCGACCGACCACGCGCTTGAGACGGCTCTGTCCGGGGGGGAGCCCGTCGAGCTCGAGCACCAACAGGGCGCCGAGCCCGACGCTCACCATCAAAACGACCGCGACGCTGCCGAGCGCGCCGGCTCGCACGGCGAGGCCGCTCAGCGAGAACGAGCCGACCGTCGTGGCGCCGAGCACGACGGCCGCGTGGCGCGACGGGCCGGCGGCGAGGGCGCGCGCCAGGGCCAAGGCGAGCCCCATCGCCAAGACGAGGGCGCCGAGCACGCGCGGGATCGTTTCGCGGCCGAGCGTACCGACCTCGGCGATGCGCGCCGCCGTCGCAGGCGCGTCGCCCAGCACCGCGCGGCGCGCCGAGGCGAGGAAGCGGAAGTAGCGCGTCTGCATCACGAACGCCGCGAGTCGCCCCGGCCCGTCGAGCGTGGCGAAATCGGGGCCGTGGTCGAGCTCCCAGTCGTGCCAGCGCGTGACGAGCTCGGCCGCGGCAGCGACGCTCGGGCTCGCCGGCAACACGAGCGCCATGCCGGTCACGTGCGCGAGCACGGGCGCGAGCCGCTCGACCCGCCGCACGTCGTCGGGCGTGCGCACGCGGCCGAGCGCCTCCAAGAGCTCGCCGAGCGCAAACGTATCGAGCTCCACGACCTCCTTGCGCCGAAGCGGCAGTGAGCGCTCCGCGAGGCGTTGAACCTTGCGGCGCACCGCTTGCGCCCGAAAATCCGCGCTGCGGTCCTGCCAGAAGCGCGTGAAGAAGACGACCGCGCGCTCGGGCGTGTCGAGCTCCGTTTCGGATGCGACGCCCATGCGCTGCGCGATCGGAGCCAGGGCGAGCGCCACGCGCCCGCGCGCTGCCGGCTCGAGCGACTCGAGAAATGGCAAAACGTGCGGCAAAGCGGCGCCGCCGAGGCGTACGAGCTCCGCGCTCGCGGCCGCGGCGCCGGGTCCGCTTTGAGCCACGCGTCGCACGGCGGCGAGCGTCAGCTCGCGCACGTCGCGCGGCCTCAGATTGACGAGCAGCGGCTGCGGCTCGGCCCCTCGATGCGCTCGATCGGAGAGGCGGGCGAGCAGGGTGAAGGCGACGAGGGAAGCCGCCGCGAACGAGAGCAGGAGAAACGTGAGTCTCTCGATCGCGCGTCGCATCGGGCGATCAGCGCAGGAGCCAGAAGCCCGCGTAGGCGACGACGATCATGGCGAGGATCACCATCAAGCCGACCATGGCGGGCGGCAGCCCGTCGATGGGGATGCTCACCGGCTCGTCGCCGGGCGCGAAGCGGGCCACGTCGCTCGCCGGCTCCGTCGCGGGGGAGAGCGGCGTTGCGGACGTGTCCGGTAGCGAGAATTGGAGGCCGACCATCGTGTGGCCGACCTTCAAGCGGCGCGACTCGCGGCTCGCTTCCTCGCTCGGCGTGCCCGTCTCGGGGCTCGTCGAGAGAGGCGCCGCGCGCATCGACTCGCCGGGCGGCGGCTCCGGGAGCGCGTACTTCTTGTAAGCGAGGTCGCCTTCCGGGAGGGATTGCGGCAGGCCCGAGCCGTCGAAATCGCAGACGATCACGGTGATGTTGTCGTGACCGCCGGCCTGGTTCGCGCGCTCGGTGAGGGCCTTGCAGACCTCGAGCGGCTCGGCGCCGCTGCGCAGCGTCTCGCGGATGTCCTCGAAGCGGACCATGCCGGAGAGACCGTCGGAGCAGAGCAGGAGGCGATCGCCGCGCTCGAGATCGACGAACGTGAGGTCGACCTGCACCGTCTCGGCCGTGCCGAGCGCCTGCAGGATGATGTTGTTGTGCTCGAAGGTCTCGGCCTCTTCCTCCGTGAGCTGGCCGGCCTCGATCAGCTGGTTGACCAGCGACTGATCGCGGCTCACCTGCACGAGCTTGCCGTGCCGCAGGATATACGCGCGGCTGTCGCCGACCTGGGCGACGAAGAGGCGGCTGTCGAGCAGCGCGGCGATCGTCGCCGTCGTGCCCATCCCGCGCCGGGTGCGGTCGGCGCGCGCTTCGTTGAAGATCCGGACGCCCGCTTCCTCGACCGCGCGCACGAGGCGTTGCGCGAGCTCGTCGTGGCGGGTCGGCGCCGTCCCCTCGATGAGCTTCTCGTAGATGATGTCGACGGCGAGTTGGCTCGCGATTTCGCCCGCAGCGGCGCCGCCCATGCCGTCGCACACGCCGAACACCGAGCCCCACTCGCCGATCGTCTGATCGCGATCGTCCTCGCGGAGGCCGCGGCTCCGGCGCGTGAGATCCGCGACGAGGAAGTTGTCCTCGTTGTGCTCGCGGATCTGACCCACGTCGGTCCGTCCGAACAGGCGCACGATGATGGGAGCCGTGGCCGTCATCCTCGCCCTCGGGTCACGTCGAGCCGAAACAAATGTTGTCCGACGCGGAGGTAGTCGCCGCTCACGACCTCGCGCTCGCCCCGGATGGCCAGAAAGGTCCCGTTGGAGGAGCCGAGGTCACGCAGGCTGAACGTGCCGCTCGCGAGCTCCCGATCCACGGAGGCGTGTCGCCGGCTCATGAATGGGTCGTTGGTAAACACGAGGTCGCCCGATTCCCGCCCGATCACGGTCTCGTCACGTGAAAGATAATACTGGTCGCGGGTAACCCCCTCGACCGTGAGCTGGCAAAGCTTCGCGAGCCTTGGGACGGAAGGCGAGCCAAATACGCGCGTTCCCCGTTCTGTTGCCGGGCCGAGCCCTCGTTCAGCGTCGCTCACCAGCTCGAACCTTAACACCTCGAGGCCTATTAGGACCAAGTCTGCGTGGCGCAGTACTTCGGGGGCCCGCAACCGCACGTATACTCCGTTGACCGATTCCAGGTCCCGCACAAAAAATCGGTCGTTTCGCCGGCAGATCTGCATGTGACGGGGAGATACGTAAGGGTCGCCCGGCAGGCGGATCGTCCCGTCCTCGCGGCCGATCTCGGCTTCGGACCCGGTAATGGGGTACTCGGTGCCCGGCGTTCCGTCCTGCGCAATGACGACCAGGCGCGCCAGCGGCTGCCCGGCCGGGTCCTGCCAGGGCTGCTGCGGTTGCGCCGCAGGGCGTGGGGCGGGCTCGGGGGCGTCGGCGCCGAGCCGGGCGCCGCAGAACTGGCAGTACGGAAGGCCTCGCTTGTTCGTGCCATGGCAGCGGGCACACGTGATCAAGTCACTCACGGCGGACGCGGGGCGCGGGGCTGCCCCCGTGACGGGCGACCCGCAGGTCGTGCAAAATCGTGCTTCGGGGTCGTTCGCGGCCCCGCACTGAGCGCAGGCCCGCGTTGCCGGAGCGGGACTGAGGTCGAAGGCCGGCGCGGGCGGCCGTGGCTCGGGTCTCGGCGGGCGCGAGGGGGTGGTCGCCGCGAGGGGAGTCGGTGCGGGCACTGCGGCGGGGGCAAGAGGGGGGCGCGGAACAGCCGACTTCGGCAGCACCGGCGGCGGCTCGGGCGGCTTGTCGAGGCGCGTGCCGCAGTCTGCGCAAAAACGCAGATCGTCGCGGTTCAAGAGGCCGCACCGCCCGCAGGTCGTCATGCCGCGCCTACGCTACCACTCCCGACCAAAAAACTCGGAATCGGCGGTCACCACCGCGGCACCGGGTCGCGCACCTCGAGCGCGAACTCGAGCCCCAGCATGTGGGCCACGCCGAAACCGAGCGGGCCCTGGGCGCGCTCCTGGCCCGCCCCGTCCGTCCAGGCGCGCGGCAAGAGCAGCCGGTACATGACGGCGCAGCCGACGACCGTGTTCGCGGACAGCTCGAGCTCCACACCACCTCCCAGCGTCGCGAGCGGACCTCCCGTGCTGGACGACCAATCGCTGCCGTAGAGGTGCGCTCCGACGCCGGCGGCCAAGAAGCCGGTCGCTCGCCGGCGGTGCTCGAAGTAGTAGCGGGTCTCGGCCCGGAGCTGCTGCAGGATGGCGAGCCGAAGCAGGTTGGACGAATCCTGGTGCGTGAACTCGTAGGCGCCGCCGATGTACCAGGGGCTTCCGAAACGGCTCCCGAGACGCACCGCGACGCCCCCGCCGGACCCCAGAATGCAGGGCGTCGTGGCGCCTTCGGGACAGACATTTCCGGGTGACAGCACGGTTTCTGCGGCCAGCGCCATACCGACCTGCACGGCGCTTTGTCGCTGCGGGCGCTGAGTGACAGGCGGCTCCGTGGCAGCAGTGTCACGCGCCTCGCCGGCGGTCGCGAGCACCGCCGCGGCAGCCGCGATCAGCTGCACGCGACGCCTCCCGACGCTCCGTGCGTGTGCCCGCTCGCTCTCATGGTCTTGACTCTCCCATGAGCCTTGGTTTAGTGCCCGGTCGAGTTCAGAGGACGCACTCTACATGGAAATCTACCTCGACCGTCGCGCCATTCGCCAAATCCGCTTGGCGGCCCAAGAAGCCATCGAGGAGGACGACACCGAGTCCCTCCGCGAAGACGTGATGGAGGCCTTCACGGAAGAGCAGGTGGAGGAAATCGAACGCCGCCTCGACAACGGTGACCTCTACGAGTTCTTGACCGACGTGCTCGACGAGTGGGGCGGGGAGGACGTGGACGAGCTGCTCGAGCTGCTCGAAACCCAGCTCGGCGAGGTCGGGATCGACCTCAAGACCGAGAACAAGTCCGAGGAGGGCGAGGAGTCCGAGGAGGAGGCCTCCGGTGATGCCGGGGACCCCGACGCCGAGGACGACGAGGACTACGGCGACGACGATGAAGACGACGACGACGACGAGGAAGAGGAAGAAGACGACGAGGCCTGAGCCTCGCGTCCGCCGCCCCCGCTGAGCCGCTGCAAGGCCTCGGGGGCGCAGGGGCGACGACCCGCCGGCGCTCCGGCACAAACGGCCGCCCCACAACCCGAAAACCTCGAATCCGGTAGGTCTCGCGCCAGGCGTCCCAGGGCGTCGCACGTCCGCCCGTGGTCGCCGGCGCGCTCGGCGAGGCACGCCTCTTCGAAGAGCGCGTCGTCGCGCAGGCGGCTCGTCGTGTGCTCGTCGAAGACGCGCCGGAACTCCCGCTGCGCACGAGTCGGGTCGTGAAGTGCGTCCCGGTAGAGCTCCGCGATGTGAAAGCGCGCCTCGTCGTACCGGCTCCGGTCGTAACTCCCCACGCCGTGCGACGGCTCGCGCTCGGCGAGCAGGCGCTCGAGGAGCTCGATGGCTCGCGCGGGACGGCCGAGGCGCTCTTCGCAGCGCGCCGCCCCCGCGAGGGCATCGTCCCAGTACGCTCCGTGGGGGTAGGGGTGGCGCTCGGCCGTGCGGAGGTAGTCGTCCCGCGCGCGGGCGACGGCGCCCGACTCCTCCTCGCGGCGCGCGCATTCGTAGGCGAGGGACTCGTCGAGCTCCGTGCGCGCAAGCTCGGCGGAAAGCGCCCGGCAGGCCTCGAGGGCCTGGGCGGCGCCCGCCTGCTCCTCGAGCCCCGCGAGGTACTGGCGGGCGGCTTGCTCGGCGACGCCAGACTCAGGGTGCCGCCGCAGGGCCTCGAGTCGAAGCGCCTGGCCGCGAGCCGGATCGGAAGCACCGGCGAGCCGCGCCCGATCGAACGCAGCCCGCGCCGCCCGTTCCCCCTGACCCGCGGCGAGCGTCGCGAGGAGCGCATCGGCGCGCGTCGTGTCACCGGCGCGCGCGAAGCTCGCTGCTGCGCGGTAGCTCGCTTCGTCGCGATCGACCGGAGACGTTGCCGCGCGCGCCGCCTCGAGCCAGCGCAGCGCCGCCTCACGATAACGGCCGCTCACGTAGAGCGCTCCCGCGCGCTCGGCTTCACGAGCGAAGGCAGGATCGACCTTCGGCCCGCACCCCGCGAGCGTTACGAAGGTCCAAAGCAGCGCGGCCGCGCCGGCGCGCGCCCGCCGCGCCGCGCGGCTCCCCAAGCTCACGCCTCGTCCCCGCGGGCGCGCGCCGCGAGACCGGCAACGAAGAGCTCGTAGGCGACGAGCTGGACGGCCTGCGCCAGGTTGATGGACGGCTGGTCGCCCGCCATCGGCAGGCGCACGCGCAGATCTGCCATGGCGAGCTCTTCGGCGCTGAGGCCCGTCTTCTCGTTACCGAAGAGAATACGGATCTGCCGTCCCCGCCCTGCTTCGGCCACGAGCTGCCCGGCGGCGTCACGCGCCGTGAGCACGCCCGAGAGGCCGCGGTGCGAGCTCGTCGCGACGACGAGCGAGCCTTTGACCGCTTCGGCGAGCGTGGCGTACCGCTCGCTCGCGTCGAGCACGTCCCAGGCGCGCACGGACATCTTGAACGCCATGTTGTGCTCCGGCACGGCGAGCCGCCCGGCGCTCACGAGCACGAGCCGGTCGAAGCCCATCGTCTTGATGGCACGCGCGCTCGCGCCGACGTTCTCCGGGTAGTGCGGCTTGACCAGGACGAAGCCGACGTGGTCGTGGACGACGAGCCGCACGCGGGGCGACGTTTTCTCGGCGGAGCCCTTCATGGCGCGCCCCTGGCATCCGCGGAGCGGGCGCACCGAAACCCGACGGTCGGCAAGCGCCGCTGGGGAGCGAGCGGCGTGCGCACGGCGCTGCGGAGGAAGGCGGCGCCGCTCATGAAGTCCCCGCCGCGCACGACCCGCGCACCGCCCCAGGCCGGGTCCACGGGCAGATCGTGCCGAGGCGTGAACGGGTCGCGCGTCCATTCCGCCGCGTTGCCCGCGAGATCGAGGAAACCGTCGGGTGTTCGTCCCTCGGGAAACGACCCCACGGGCGAAAGCTCGGCGAAGCCGTCGCTGAAGTCGCTCGCGTCGAGGCCGAGGCGCCCGTGATTCACGAGCCGCGGATCGTAGTTCATCCCCCACGGGTAGTAGCGCCCGCTCGTGCCCCGCGCGGCACGCTCGAGCTCCGCTTCGCTCGGAAGGCGCGCGCCACGGCTCCGACAGTACGCTTCGGCGTCGGCAGCGGACACGAGCGTGGCCGGCAACTCGCCGCGCGCGAAGCGCCGCGCGCCGCCGTCGAGCACGCGTGGCGCGCACGCTCCGGTGGCGGCAGCGCGGTCGTAGTCCCGAGCCGTGACCTCCGTGCGATCGAGCCAGAACGAGCCGAGCGCCACCGTGTGGCGCGGCAGCTCGCTCGTGAAGCTCCGCTCGTTGCAGCGATCCCCGAACGCCTCGCGCGAGCAGCTGCCGATCGCGAGCGCGAGCTCCGCAGGCGACGAGCCCATGACGAAGCTTCCCGCGGCGACGCGAATCATCGGGCTGCCCGGCGCGCGCAGCGTGACGAGGCCGCCGCTGAGCGCCCGCTCGACGGGCGAAACGGCACGCACGGCGCGCGCTTGCTGGGCGGTCTCCGCGCGCGCGGCGGGCGGCACGACGAGGACCGTCACCGAAAGCGCCAGGGCGGCGTGGGCGGCGAGCTGACGCGCGCTCATCACGTCCCCGCGTCGCTGTCGTCGCGCTCGTCGTCGCCCCCGTCGCGCGGCGTTCCGGCGTCGCGCGCGACGGGCGTCGCGCTCGCTGCCGCTGGCGCGCTCGGGGCGGCGCTCGCTGCGCGCTTCGGCGTCGCGGACGACGGCGCGCGCGGTCGCTCGCGTGGCGCGGGTGCGAGCCATGCCACGGGACGGGGAGGGGGGGCCGGCTGCGCGGTAAGCGCCGCGGGGAACGTCGCTTCACGCTCGCGCTCGCGCAGGCCCGTGCTGAGCTGGAAGAGCCCGATGCCTGCGAGCGCCCCCACGGCGATGCCGCCCGCGAACGAGCGCGCACCCCCGCCCGTGCGCCCAGCGAGCTCGAGGCTGTGCCGCTCGTCCGGCAGGGTCGGTAGCGCGCTCCTCCTGCCTTGGCCGAGCGCCTCGGCGAGGGCGTCGCCGAACTCGCCCGCATCCGGAAAGCGCGCCTCCGGATCCTTCGAGAGCGCGCGCTCGAGCACGCCGTCGACGTGCGGATCGAGCCCGAGCGCCGCGGCGATCGACGGCGGCTCGTCGTTTTGGATGCGGTTGGCGACCGTGACCGCGTCGTCGCCGGGGAAGGCGCGCTTCTGGCTCAGTGCCTCGTACAGCGTCGCCGCGAGCGAAAACTGGTCGCTCTGCGGCGAGAATTCCCCGCGCGCAATGCACTCGGGCGCGCTGTAGGCGGGCGTGCCGAGCAGCCCGCCGTCGCGCGTGAGGGTCGATTCGGGCACGCGCGCAATACCGAAATCGGCGACCTTGCTGCCGTGCTCCGTGAGGATGATGTTGTCGGGCTTCACGTCGCGGTGAAGCACGCCGCTCGCATGGGCGGTCGCGAGCGCGCCGCCGACCTCACGCGCGATGCGACCGACGAGCTCCGCCGGCAGCGGCCCGCGCGCAAGGCGCTCCTTGAGCGTCGTGCCGGCGGCGTACTCGAACACGAGGTAGAGGCCGACCGCGGGATCCTCGCCCATGTCGAACAGCCCGACGATGTTCGGGTGGGTGACGCGCGCACAAGCTTTCGCCTCGTGCCGCATGCGATCGACGAGCGCGTGCCGTTGCTCCGGATCGATCGCCAGGTCGTCGCGCAAGAGCTTCACGGCGACGGAGCGGTCGAGCACCTGATCGCGCCCGAGCAGCACGCGCCCCATGGCGCCACGCCCGAGCAGGCGCTCGATGCGGTAGCGGCCGATGCGGGGGGGGAGCGGGACCTCGCGGGCGTCCATCCGGGCCCTCTCCTCTATCGCCCCCGGCGGCCCCCCGCCACGTTCAGCCCGCGCCGGCGTCGTTCGCGGGCTGCTTTGGGTCGGGCTTATCCGGTTTGTCGGGCTTGTCGGGCTTGTCCGGCGTGCGCGGGGCGGGCGGGCCGTACTCGTCCCGGAGCTTTCGCATGAGGCCGTCCCGCAGCACCCGCGCGTGGTACTCGGGCATGCGCGGAATCCGAACGAAAACGCGCACGTGCTCGGCCGCCTCGATCACCTCGACGGTGCCGAAGGTCTCGCCCTTCGTCTGGCCCGGGGGCAAGTACTTGAAGACCAGGTAGGCCGACTCGGGGTCCTTCTCGACCACCTCGTACCCGAGGTCGACGCGCAGGTAGCGGAGGGCCCCGCTGAAGGTTTGGGCCTTCGAGTACTCGGAGTCGCCTTCGACGCGGGCGCCGGCTGCCGAGGCGAGCAGCACCCCGCAGGCGAGAAACGCGAGGACGAGCAGCACCCGGGACCGGGTCATCGCTCGCGGTTAGCTCGCGGGGTCGGATCCGGCCAAGTTTTGGGCGGGGGAAGGCACGGCCTCGGCCGGGCTCGTCAAAAGCAGGAGCGCCTTCGGATTCGCGACCATCCCCACGAGCCCGGTGAGGAAGGACATGCCGACGGGCAGCACGTAGCCGAGGAAGGCGTAGGCGGCGCCCGGCCCCATCACGATCGAGGGGTCGAGGTACATCGCGAGCCCCGCGAAGGTCGCGAACTGGAACGCACCGAAGAAGCCCGGCGTCGCGGGCACGAGGATGCCGAGGGCGACCACGCCCATCGTCGCCGTCGCTCCCCAGAACCCGATGCTCCCGAGCCCGCAGCCCCGCGCGAGCAACCACCACGTCGCCGCGTTGAGCACCCAGTATAACACCGTGGCCGCGAGGAACGGCAGCGCGTTTTTCGGCTCGGCCAAAAATCCGAGGCCTTCGGCCATCTGCTCGATCTTGTGCGCGACCCAGCGCGCGAAGCCCGGGGAGACGATGCCGAGCACGCGCTCGGTCGTGTGCCGCGCCCACACGCGCTGAAAGTAGAAGAGCCCCATCACGGCGATCCCGCTCGCGAAGACGAGCGCGCTCACGAACGCCATCTTCGGAACGATCGCGACGTTCAACGGCAAGGTGCCGAGGTGATCCGGCAGCGGATCGAGTGGCACGGCGAAGTGCAGCGCCGTGAGCAAGCTCACGCTCACGCACAGCGCGTCGATGACTCGCTCGCCACCGACCGTGCCGCTTGCCGCCCAAAACGTGAGGCGCGGCGGGCGGCGGATCATCAGGGGCCGCACGACCTCCCCCATGCGAAACGGCAGGAGCGCGACCGCGAAAAGTCCCACGGCGCCGCAACGCAGCACCGTCGCGAGCGGGACACGCTGCACGGGAGCAACCAGCCAGTACCAGCGCGAGAGCCGCACGAAGTACATGACGCACCAGACCGCGATGTAGAGCGGGATCGTCCCGGACGCGACGCGGTCGAGCTCTTCTTTGGGGGGCACGATCGGCAGCGAGCCGCTCTGCATGAGCCAGACGAAGACCGCCGCCGGCAACAGCGACAGCAGGATTTTGCTCAGGATGCTCGCGCGCGACGCGCGCGGCGCGGGGGGCGGGGTCGTCATTCCGGGAGCTTTCCCTCGAGGATCTGGCGTGGGCCGTCGGACAGCAGGAACTCGACCTCTTCGTCGCCGTAGAGCTCGGCGATTCTGCGGATGCCCTGCGCGACCTCGGCCACGTCGGCGGTGCGATGCGCGTCACTGCACGCCGCGTGATAGAGCTCGCGCTCGAGCAACATCTCTGCGCAGCGCTGCGGCTCGCGCCCGTATTTCCCGACCAGCGCCGCGGCGTCGAGCAACGTGGCCACCCCGGATTCCACGAGCCGCTCGAGCGCGTCCGGGTTCTTCCAGACGTAGCGGTAGCGTTCGGGGTGGGCGATCACGGGCCGGATGCCGCGGCGCCGCAGATCGAACAACCGCTCGACGACGACGGGCGGGAAATCGACGCCGTAGAACTCGAGCAGCGCGGCCCTCCCGCCCGGGTAGGGGAGCCCTTCGCCCGACAGGAGCCGCTGGTACACGATGTCGTCGAAGTAGTGCTCGGAGGAGAGCCCGACCTCGGGCAAGCCCGTCTCGGCGGCGAGCAAAGGCTGCATGCGCTCGAAGGCGGCGGTCAGCTCCTCGCGCGTATTTTCGAACATTCCGGGGCGCATGTGCGGGGTCGCGACGACGCGCTCGAAGCCTGCCTGCGCGAGGGCGCGCAGCATCGCGATGCCTTCGCCGGCGCTCGGGGCGCCGTCGTCGATTCCGGCGACGAAGTGGCAGTGAAGATCCACGAACCCACGCACGCGCGGAACGTAGCAGCTCGTGCCGCCCCGGGTAAGACCGCTACCCGGACCCGAGAATGCGCGCGCAGCCTGCCGAGACCGCTTCGAGCTCGGCCGGCTCGTCGGGGCGTGCGCCGCAGAACGTGACGACGATCTGGATGCCGTCGACCGAGAGCCGCCGCAAGCGCGTCCGGCTTTCGAACGCGTCGAGGCTCGACGGAACGGTGTCGTTGTCGGCGCCCCGGCCCATCACGGGTGCCCAGGCGGCGAGCTCCTCGCAGAGGCGTGCCGCCCCGGCGCCCGCCAGGAGGAGCCCGTTCGGATCCGAAACCGCGACGGCATCGAGCTGCGTCCGACGCCGGGACGCCTCCACGAGCCGCGTGAGCGCTTCGAGGGCGACCTCCGTGCGGTGCTTTCGGCGGTCTTCGCGAGGGTCACGGGGGGCAGCATCGAGCATGGCGCCGGACGCTCGCAGACGGCTTGCGGCCGGGCCAACTTCGCCGCGTGCGCGGCCAGGGGGAAACGGGGTAGATAGGGGGCGAATGGCCGAAGGTCCGACGCTGCTCTCGCTGATCGAGAGCCGCCGCGTGCTCGTTTGCGCCGGGGCGGGCGGGGTAGGCAAGACGACCGTCGCCGCGGCCCTCGCGCTCGGCGCCGCCCGGCGTGGCAAGCGCGTGCTCTGCCTCACGATCGATCCCGCGAAGCGCCTCGCCGACAGCTTGGGTCTCGGCGGCATGCGGGGCGAGGCGCAGGCGATCGCTCGCGCGGAGCTCGAACGCCTCGGCATTCCCCCCGAGGGCTCGCTCACCGTGTCGATGCTCGACACCAAGCGCACGTTCGACGACATCGTGGCGCGCCACGCCCCCAGCGACCTCGTCCGGGATCGCATCCTCGGTAACCGCTTCTATCAGTACGTATCGACCCAGCTCGCCGGCACCCAGTCGTACATGGCCATGGAGAAGGTGCTGGCGGTGCTCGGCGACCAAACCTTCGAGCTCATCGTGCTCGACACCCCCCCGACGAGCGACGCGCTCGACTTCCTCGACGCCCCCGAGCGGCTGATCGAAGCGCTCGACAGTCCCGCCATGCGCTGGCTCGTCGACGCCTTCGAGCCGAAAAAACGCCTCGGCCTCGGCGCGCTCGCGCGCGGCATCGCCGTCGTGCTCCGCGGCGTCGGCAAGCTGACGGGCCGCGGCTTCCTCGAGCACATGGCCGAGTTCGTCACCGAGCTCAACGACCTCTTCGGCGGCTTCAAAGAGCGGGCCCGCGAGGTCGCCGCCGCTTTTCGCGGCTCGGACTTCGCCTACGTCCTCGTCTCGACGCCCGTCCCCGCCGCCCTCGAGGAAGCGGCGCTCTTCCTCGAACGTCTCGCCGCCTCCGGCCTGCGCGGCGACGCGCTCGTCCTCAACCGAGTCCACCCGCGCGCCGACCGCGCCGCAACGCTCGACGAAGCCCGGGCGTCCGCCGTCGCCGCCGGCCTGTCCCCCACGCTCGCGCCGGCGCTCGTCACGGCGCTTTCGGACGAAAGCGCACAGGGCGCCATCGATCGCGCCGCGCTCGAAGACTACGCGGAGCGCTTCGCCGGCCGCGAAAGCACCAATGCCCGCCTGAGACTCGAGCTCCCGCTCCTCGCCGGCGATCCGCACGACTTGGCCGAGCTCCGCGAGCTCAGCGCGCGGCTCGTGTAGGTGGCTCCGGCTGCCGGCGCAGTGGAAATGCAGTTGCCCCCGCGAGGTTGCGTCGTCGTCCGGCCCGCGACTCGCCCTTCGGGCTGCGCGCGCGTGCCCCCAGGCGCGGGCGTTGCCCGCGCGGAGGCACGACGGAATCGGGCGGTGACGGATGGCGTGCTCGGGCCGCGAGGTGCCGGCACCGTTCAACGGCGTGGAAGCGAGCTCGTTGTGAGCCACGCCGCAAGAGCGCTACGACCACGGAAGAGGTTTGTTGGGCGGCGCGGTGCTCGGCAACGGGGCTATGCGCTCGTGGGAGAAGACAACGCCGCTCCCCGTTGACAACCGCCCCGCTGCCCGAGCGGCAGGTTTGGCGTTACTGGGGAGCGACCTCGCAAAGCGCTTGCCTGACGAGCTGCTCGATGGAGGAGACGGTATTCGGAATTCTTGCGAGAGCGCGTTTGGCGTCGGCCTCGCGGAAGCCGAGGCCCCGGAGAGCCTGAAAGGCTTTCGCTCGCACGTCGGCAGCCGCTGGGCCGACCACGCCGCCGTAGGGCGTGCCATCCGCGTGGGCAAAACGGGCCGAAGAAGCCGTGCCCGTCATGATGAGCCTACCTTCATGAACAGCGACGTGATGAGCGCAGCACAGGGTGAGGAGATTTTCGGGATCGTGGCCGCCGCCTTCTGACCGAAGCCCGATGTGGTGCGGCTCCGTGAAGATCGCGTGCCGGCAACCGGGAACGCGACATTTCCCGCCGTCCCGACGGAGGACCAGGCGACGGATTGCCGGCGGGATGGTCTGCGTTGCGCGGACCGAACCTGCGCCCACGTGGGCGTAATGGGCTCCGTCTTTGTCGACGCCCACGTGGGCGTCGACGTGTCCTACGTGCTGCGCGTCGCACTCCGCGATCTCGACGACTTCGGGCCCGACCTCGATCGCCTCTCCACGACCCTGCTGCGTCGCCCGGCGGCAGCTCTCGCAGACCGTGAGCGCGATTTGGTAGCTCGCGCGCCCCGGGTCCCGGTTCCCATCGAGTGCCTGGCGGCAAAGGAGTAGGATGGCTGCCTCCTCGTCGATAGGCTCGCCCGCGTCCCGGCGAACTTTCGCCATGGCTTCGCGAAACGTCGCGAACACTTCTCCCGACAGTTCGAGCCGTACCACGTGTTTCTTGAGCCGCGAGTCCGGAACATCGTCAGGAAGGCTTCCCGGACGGTGCCCGCTGACGAGCTGCTCGACCTCACGCACGGTTCGCCCACGGGCCGTTTCTAGCCATTCCGTTTCGGTGGACGGCGTCGCGACCCGCGTGAGCTCACGCGCGTGCGAGAAGCTGATCGCACCTGTTTGCAGCTCTCGCGCGGTTTCGGGCAACTCTTCGAGCGCCTCGGCGACGCGGAGCTTGTCCTGCGTGAGACGCGGGCCGTACCCGAAAAGGCGCTCGGTGTATTCGTTGAAAGACCCGTAGCCGAACCGCACGTGCACTTCGGCGCGATGGGCTCGCAGGAGCGCGCGCCCTTCCTCGAAATCAAGCCCCGCCCTTTCGGCGGCAAGACGAACTAGCTCTTCGTGTGCCTGACGCCACGCGACGTCGCGCTTCAAAACGATTGCCGATGACATGGTCCGACCTCCCGATCACGCGGCGCCCCCGCCAGCGCGATCTCTTGCTGAGCGTTCTCCTCTAACACGCAGATTTTGGGGCTCGCCAGCGCACGACTGACGTCTTTCTACGCCGCCAGACGGCGCCGAAGTCGCCCGAGCACCAAAAAGCGGGTCACCGCTCAACCTAACGCAGCGAGGCGGCATTCGCGGTGGCAGTGTCGTCCCTCAACACTCGCGCTCACCGAACTCCGTCAAGCACATTCCGATAAAAATACTAGTGAAGCGCCTCGAGCCCGTCAGCAACACCAAGCACTACAGCTCGGGCATCGGGGCGGTCGTTACACCGTGCGGCGTTTCCGTCTCCCACGAGACGCCGCCCGACAAGCTCCGCAGTCGGCATGACGCTCTCGCGGCGTGGGCCGCCACAACCTCGCCCCCACGCCGTTGAACGACTCCGCTACTCGCCGCCGCTCCTCGCGTCACCAAGTCACGGAAGGTCACCAAGTCACCGCACGTCACCAAGTCACCCACGCCGCGCCCACGTGGGTCCCACGCGGGGGCATCCACGCATTCCCCATCGTCCGCTTCCGGGCAACGCGCGACGGTGGCGTTCGTCGGACGTGCCGGCGGTCACCGCATCCCGGCGAGCATCGTTCACGCTTCGGCTGCCCGAGGGATCCTCGCTAGCGTTGAGATGACGTCGCGCCCCGCCAGACGTTCGTTTCTCGCTCAATCGTCGTCGCGCTTCGGCCGAACGCGCGATGGATCGCGCTGGCGGGCGCGGTACGTCACCGTGACGGGCACCGAGTCGAAGCCGAACGCCTTGCGGATCTGGTTCTCGACGAAGCGCTGGTAGGCGGGCCTGATGCTCTCGGGAAAGTTCGCCCAGGCGATGAAGAGCGGTGGCGAGGCCTCGGCTTGCGTCAGGTAGTAGATGCGCGGCGCGCGGCCCTTGTTCGTGGGTGGGGCTTGGCGTTCGAGCACGTCCCGGAAGAAGCGATTGAGCTCCGCCGTTTTCACGCGGCGCTTGAGCTCGGTCGTCGCCTTGCTCACCTTCTGCATGAGCTCGGAGACGCCGAAGCCGGTCTTCGCGCTGAGCGGCATGATCGGCGCCCAACGTGCGAACGCGAGGGCCTCTTGCGCCTGCTCGGTCACGGCGCGTCGGTTCTCCTTCGGCACGGCGTCCATCTTGTTCATGCCGATCACGAGGGCGCGGCGTCGCTCGACGGCGAGGCCCACGAGCCGCGCGTCCTGCTCGGAGATGCCCTCGGTGGCGTCGTACATGAGCACGGCGACGTGGGCACGCTCCAGCGCGCGGATCGCGCGGAGGACGCTCACGAGCTCGATGCCCTTCTCGACCCGGGCGCGGCGCCGGATGCCCGCCGTGTCGACGATGATGAACGGGCGCCCGCCGACGACGATGCGCGTGTCGACCGGGTCGCGCGTGGTGCCCGGACGCGCGTCGACGAGCGCGCGCTCCTCGCCCGCGAGGCGGTTGAAGAGCGACGATTTGCCGGCGTTGGGCTTGCCGATCAGCGCGATGCGCGGCACGTCGTCGTCGCCGTCCGCGCTCGGCTCGATGGGTGGCAGGAGCTTCGCGACGGCCTCCCCGAGCTCGGACGTGCCGCGTCCGTGCAACGCCGAGACGGGAACGAGCTCGGGCACGCCGAGCCGGTAGAGCTCCGCGGCGTCGCTCACCTTCGCCGCCGTGTCGACCTTGTTGGCGACGTAGACCACGGGCTTGTCGCCGCGGCGGAGCAGTTGCACCGCCTCGCGATCCGCGGCCGTCGGGGGCAGGGTGCCGTCGAGCACGCAAACGATCACGTCGGCTTCGGCGATCGCCGCGCGAACGTGACGCGCGATGCCCTGCTGCATCGGATCGTCGCTCTCCGGATCGAAGCCGCCCGTGTCGACGAGCGTTACGTTTCGGCCGTAGAGATGCGCGACCGCGTAGTGGCGATCGCGTGTGACGCCGGGGGAGTCGTGCACGATCGCGATGCCTTGCCCCGCGAGGCGGTTGAAGAGCGTGCTCTTGCCGACGTTGGGGCGGCCGACGACGGCGACGATGGGGGTCATCGGGAGCCCTCCTCCTTGCCGCGCTTCTTCTCGGCTTCGTACCCGAGCTCGGCGAGCTGGCGTGGGACGCTCTTCCAGCGCGGGGTGATGCGCACGAAGAGCTTCAGGAACACCTTCTTGCCGACGAACGCCTCGATGCGCAGGCGCGCCTGCGTGCCGATCTCCTTGAGCTTCGTGCCGCCTTTGCCGACCAGGATCGCGCGCTGACCGGTTTTTTCCACGTGCACGGTGGCCTCGACCCGCACGAGCTTCGGGCCGTCGTCGTAGCTGTCGATGCTCACCGCGACGGCGTGGGGGACCTCCCCGCGCGCGCCGCCGAGCACGGCTTCGCGCACGTATTCCCGCACGAAGAACGAGGTCGGGCGGTTCGTGAGCATGTCCTCGTCGTAGCCGGCCGGTCCCTCCGGAACGACTTCGGCCAGGACCTCGAGCAGGCGCGTGACGTCCTTCTTCTGCTTCAAGCTCACCGGCACGATCGCCTCGAACGAGCGCGCCTTGTTGAGCGCCTCGAGCATCGGGATCAAGCGGGTGCGATCGCGGAGCAGGTCGATCTTGTTGACCGCGGCGACCGCCGGAACCTTCGTACCGAGCTCCTCGATGAGTCGCACGTCCTCTGCGTCGAGCGCCGGGCGCGTCGCTTTGCTTCCGACGACCAGATGGTGCACGTCGGTGACGAAGAGCATCACGTCCGCTGCGCGCACCGCCTCGCGGGCGCTCTGGTTCATGCGCCGGCCGAGCTCGTTCTTTTCGCGGTGGAGCCCCGGCGTGTCGAGGAAGGCGAGCTGGGCGTCGTCGCCGTGGACGACACCGAGCAGGGTGTCGCGCGTGGTTTGGGGGAGCGGGGAAACGATGGCCAGAGGCTCGCCCAGGGCGGCGTTCAGGAACGTGGATTTGCCGACGTTCGCGCGGCCGACGATGGCGATGGTGCCGAAGCGCATGGGGTGTGGGAGGGCGTGAAAAGGGACGGGGGTGAGGAGGAGGGGCGCCATGCTAGCCTCGCCGCGGCTCGTGACCAGGGACCGCCCGCGATTCTTCCGTTTCTCGAGGTACGCGCTGCTCGGTCTCGCCGGGATCGCGCTTTCTCGCCGCGCCGGGGCGACGCCCACCAACCTCTTCGGCACGGGCCCTCGGAGCACCGCGCTCGCCGGTGGCGGTACCTCGCTCCCGCTGGGCGCCGAGGCGACGCTCGTGAATCCGGCCGAGCTCGCCGAGTCCCCCTCGAAGGAGCTCACCTTCGGGCTCGCCGCCTCGAGCTTCTCGCTTTCTTACGACACTGCGCAGGGTCGGAAGCCGTTCGAGGCCGAGCTCTTCAAGGCCGTGATGATCGGCGTCGTCGCGCCGCTCACCGCTCCCGACGCGAACGGCATCCGGGCGGCGCTCGGCTTGTTCGCCGAGACGCCTCCGGATTACCTCGTGCGCGCCCATGCGCCGTTTCAGGAGGAGACGAGCTTTCCTCTCGTGGTCGATCGATCCGGTGCGCTCGACCTCGGCGTGGGGCTCGGCATCGGTTACCGGCAGTTCTCGTTCGGGGCCGGCGTCGAGGTGCTCGCGGCCTTGCGCGGCAAGCAATCGGTGGGCGTGTCCGCGGCCGCGCCCGCCGGCGTCGGCACGGAGCTCTTCCCGGCTTGGGCGCCCGCGTTCGGCTTCGCGGTCGATCTCGGTGAGCTCGGTCAGCTCGGCCTCGCGTTTCGCAGCGTGCTGCGCGCCGACTTCAACGTCGACGTGCCGGCGCCGAACCTGTCGGGCCTCCAGATCGCGCCGCTCAACGTCGAGGGCATCGCGCACTACGAGCCGCTCAAGCTCGATGCCGAGCTTTCACGCGCGTTCGGTGATTTCCGCGGCGTGCTCGGCGCGCGTTACGAGCGCTGGTCGGATTTTCCCGGCTGGGTGGCGGCCACCGTCCAGTGTCCGGCAGGCGTCAGCTGCGGCACACCAGCGCCCCGGCCTGCGCACTATTCCGACGTGATCGTGCCCAGGCTCGGGCTCGAGGCCGACGTTCACGCCCGCCCGGTCGAGCTCACGCTGCGCGGAGGCTACGCGTTCGCGGCCACGCCCGTGCCCGAGCAGACGGGCTTCGGCAACTCCTTCGACGCGAGCCGCCACGGCTTCGCGCTCGGCTACCGCGTCGGCTTCGCCGGGCACGTGTTGCCGCTTCATTTCGACGGCGCGCTGCGGCTCGACTGGCTCGCCCCGCGTACCCACGAGAAGGAAGGAGCGGCCGCGCAGGGACCGCTCGGCCAAACCGTCACGAC
>DASUGE010000551.1:0-3716 GCA_036274215.1 Polyangiaceae bacterium
GCTCGTGGGTGCCTACGCGGTACCGCTCGGTCTGCTGCAGATCCTGAACGCGCGCCGAGCCCGCCTCGAGCCGTTTTCGCTCGCTCGCCCGCTCGGCCGACGCCGCTCGTTCCGCACCCTCACGCTTCTCTCGCGCGGCGCGCTCCGCTCGGGCGCGTTCCTCGCGCAGCGCGACCGCCGCCCGCTGCTCCACCGCTTTCTTCTCGACGCGCTCCCGCCGAACGTCGAGCAGCGGGGCGAGCGGGTACCGGCGAGCCACGCCCGCAGGGTACCCCAAGCAGCTACGGCGAGCGAATCGGCCGGCTCGTGCGCACGTCCGGATGCCGTCGATCGAGCATCAAACGGACCTCGTCCACGGCATTCCGAACCTGCTCCGCCCACACCGGGCCGTCGTGCGAGAAGTGGCGCGCCGTCCAGTTGATGGCCGCCATCGTCGAGGCGAACACGACATGCGGGTACACTGGGCGACCGAGCAGCGCGATGCCCGCGACGACCGCGCGCAACGTCGCGGCACGGAACCCGTCGCCTTCGTACACGACGGCCGAGCAGCGAATCGCACCCCCGTGCGTCCTCAACATCGTCGAAAGAGCTCGTCGAGCGTCCGAGTCCGGCGCCGTCGCCCCCTCTTCGATGACTTGGAGCAGCGCAACGTCGGAATGACGCCGCGCGACCGCGGTGAGGATCGCCGAAACTCCCTCGACCGCGTCCGCCCGGGTTTCCTTGCGCCACACGACGATGAGCAGATTTCGCCAGACGCCGGCGCCGTGCTGCTCGTCGTGCTCGTAGAGCGTCAGCTCCTGCACGCCGGGCGCGACGCCCTCCGGTGCGATGCTGGCAGTGGCGAGGTCCACGCCTGCGGTTACGGTCACCCCGCGTTTCGACTTTAGTGCGGTGCGTCGCGCTGCCGAGGACGCGACGACCGCCGAGCGAAATTCCGCGGTCGGCGGCGGTTTCGCTGCGACTTCCGTGCTACTCGTCGCGCTCGATGAGCGACGCGGGGCCCTGCGACGTGCTGGTGGTTGGCGCCGGTGTCGCAGGTCTCACCACTGCGCGCTCGCTCAGCTCCCGGCGCGTGCTCGTGGTCGAGGAGAGCAGCCGGCTCGGCGGGCGCGTGCTCACGCTCGAGCGCCCCTGGGGCGCGATCGACCTCGGCGCCTGCTTCGCGTTCCGGCCCACGTTGCTGCCCCCGAGCGCCGTGCAGCCGACCGAGCGCGTGGACGAGCGCGGCCCCGTGGGCGCGCTCGTCGGGGGCAAGCTCGTCTTCGACGCCACGTCACGCGGGCTGCTCGCCAAGCTCGAGCCAGCGGAGCGTGCCAGCGTCGAGACGGCGCTCTTCCACCAGATCCATCCCGGCCTCCGCGAGGAGTACACGGCAGAGCGCCAACGCGACGCGCTCGTCGATTGGTATCCGGATCACTGGCACCGCGGCAATGGAACGCTCGTGCGCGGCTGGTCCGACGGGCTCGACGGCGAGGTGCGTCTCGCCACGACCGTCACCGCGCTCCGTGAAAACGAGCATGCCGTCTCCGTCACCCTCACGCACGGAGACCGAACGAGCGAGCTCACCGCCCGTGCGGTCGTCGTGGCGACACCCGCCGATGGTGCGCGCGCGCTCGTTCGCCCGCGCGACGCGAGCTGCCGCGAGTTTCTCGACAGCGTGCGCTACGCCCGCTACACGGTCGTGGCCTTCGAGCTCGAAGGCGCGACGATCGAGCCGGATTTCCGCTTCATCGTCACCCCCGGCCTCACGCTGACGCTCGTCATGCAGCAAGCGAGCAAAGACCGGCGACACCGCGCGCTGCTCACCTATTACGACGCTGCCGCCTCGGACCGCGTCGCAAGCCTCTCGGACGCCGAGCTCGTCGACGCGACGCGCCGCGAGCTCTCGCCGTTCGCATCGCTCGGCGTCGATCTCACGGGAGCGTCCGTCACGGTGCAACGCTGGCAGCGCTCCGGCACCGTGCTCGACGACCGGCGCGTCGCGCTCTACCGGCCCGAATACGCTCGCGCGAGCCGGCGCGTCTTCCTCGCAGGCGACTACCTCTCGAGCACGCCCGGCTGGGGCTACGGTCTCGACGACGCGGTCGCCTCGGGACAGAGCACGGCAGCGCTCGTGAGCTCGCTCTGGGAGGCGGAGCTCGCTCTGGGAGGCGGAGCTCGCTGAAATACGTCGATGAGCTGGAGCCGCACCCCGAAGCAGCGCCGCGGCTCGAAAAGGTCGTCGCGAGAGCGGTTCAGGCCGGCGGGCGTCCACCGCGCGTGTGCCACTCCTGAATGCTCCGCACCTGCGCGCCCGTGAGCAGGTGGCTCACTTCGAGCGCAGCCACCGCCGCGAGGCCCGCCGCGATGGTCGTGAAATACGGAATGTTCGAAAGCAGCGCGTTGCGCCGGATCGAGTAGCTGTCGGCGATCGCCTTCGCGCCCTGCGTGGTGTTGATCACCATCTGGATGCTGCCGGCGCGAATCGCGTCGACCACGTGCGGCGAGCCCTCGAGCACCTTGTTCACGCGCTCGGCGGGGATGCGCGCGCGGGCGAACGTCGCGGCGGTACCGCCGGTGGCGACGATGCTAAACCCCAGGTTTCGGAGCCGGCGCGCGACGTGACAAGCCTGCTCTTTGTCGTCGTCCTTCACGCTGATGAAGCAGCGGCCGTGCTCCGGCAGCGAGTTGCCTGCCGCATCGAGCGACTTGTCGAACGCGAGCGCGAAGCTCTGACCGATGCCCATCACCTCGCCCGTCGAGCGCATCTCCGGGCCGAGGATCGTGTCGACGCCCGGGAACTTCGCGAACGGGAAGACGCTTTCCTTCACGGCGACGTGCGTCGGCAAGAACCCGTCCTCGACACCCAGCTCGTCGAGCGTGAGCCCGACCATGCACTTCGCCGCGATTTTCGCGAGCGGCCGACCCGTCGCCTTCGCGACGAACGGCACCGTGCGCGACGCACGCGGGTTCACCTCGAGCACGTACACCTCGCGGTCCTTGACGGCGAGCTGCACGTTCATCAAACCCACGACGCCGAGCTCGAGCGCGAGGGCACGGGCGCACGCCTCGATCTCGGCGACGATGCCGGCGTCGAGCGAGTGCGGGGGCAGCACGCTGGTCGAGTCACCGGAGTGAACGCCCGCCTCCTCGATGTGCTGCATCACGCCGCCCACCGCCGCGCGGCGGCCGTCGCACACCATGTCGACGTCGACCTCGATCGCATTCTTCAGGAATTCATCGATGAGCAACGTCTGCGAGCCGCCTTCGTCCTTGGCCGCGTCGATCGCCACGCCGACGTACGCCTCGAGCTCGGCGTCGGTGGCGCAGTTCATCATGGCTCGGCCACCGAGCACGTAAGAAGGCCGCACGAGCACCGGGTAGCCGATGCTCTGCGCGATCGTCCTGGCTTCTGCGACGTTCTTGGCGATGCCCGCGCGCGGCCGCTTGAGCCCGAGCTTGGTGAGCAACGCGTCGAAGCGCTCGCGGTCCTCCGCGCGATCGATGGCGTCCGCGCTCGTGCCGAGGAGCCTCACGCCGGCGCGCTCGAGCGGCACCGCGAGCTTGAGCGGCGTCTGTCCGCCGAACTGCACGATGACGCCGAGGAGCTCACCCTTCTTCCGCTCCTCGTGCACGATGGCGAGGACGTCTTCGAGCGTGAGCGGCTCGAAGTAGAGGCGGTCCGACGTGTCGTAGTCCGTCGAGACCGTCTCCGGGTTGCAGTTCACCATGACCGT
>DASUGE010000552.1:0-7595 GCA_036274215.1 Polyangiaceae bacterium
GAGTTTCGTCGCGGCCGACGCAGCGTGCCGCCGGCCGCGGCGGAGTAAGGCGCCTCAGGCAGGGGGCTCGAGCAGCGGCTCGAGCGGGGTTGCCGATAGCGTGTGCCAGTAGAGGACGTCGAGCGGGTGCTCACGCGGCACCGAGCTTCGGACGAGCGAGAGCGCTGCGGCGAAGGCTTTCGCCGTGTACGTCTGGTCGAGCCCGAGCCCGAGCTCCCGACGCGCGAGCTCGGCGAGCTGCTCGTAGTCGTCGGGTGCGTGCCCGTAGCCCGCGCCGAGCTGCTCTCGATCCACGATGAGTCGCCCTTCGAGCTCGCTCGGCTCGACGCGGCTGCCCATCGCTGCGAGCGTCTTGCGCGCAAGGCGCAGCACGTGAGCGCGCGCGAACGGCACCTTCGACACCGTCACGGCGAGCACGCGGCTCTCGAGCTCGTAGTGTACGACCCCGGCCAGAAGCCCGGCCGCCGTACCGCCGGAACCGAGCGGCACCACGATCACGTCCGGCTCCCGCAAGAGCCCGGCGCGCACCTGCCGCGCGAGCTCGAGCACGGCTTCCACGTACCCGCGCGCCCCGAGCGGCGTCGAAGCGCCCGGCGCGAGCACGTAGTCGCCCGTCCGTTGTGCGCCCAAGAAAGCGATCGGCACGGTGAGCGCCGAGCGCGCGTGGTACACGCGGACGCCCTGCGCGGCGATGGCACGGCTCATCTCCTCGACGTGCGGGGTCATGGGCTGAGGCGTGAGGATCGCCGCCGTCTCGATGCCGTGCGCCCGCGCGAGCAAGGCCGTCGCCAGCACGTGGTGGCTGCCCGTCGCCCCAAACGTGAGGATGCGTCGCGCTCCGACGCGCTCCGCCTCGTCGAGGACGAAGAGCAGCTTGCGGATCTTGTTGCCGCCGTACACGGGATGCGTGAGCCCGTCGTGCTTGAGCCACAATCGTCCGTGCGGCGTGTGAAGCGCGCTGCACTCGACGACGGGCGTGGGCAGCGTCGGGGCGGGAAATGGTGAAAAATCAGCCACGGGCGCGCGCCGGGCGGGGGAGAGCGCGCGGCAGCGATGCGGCTTCAGCGCTCGGAAGCGCGGCAAGCTTCGGGATGGCGCGCTTGGCGAGCGCAAAATACTTCGGGTCGAGCTCGACCCCGATCGACTCGTAGCCGACGGCGAGCGCCGCGGCGATCGTCGAGCCGCCGCCCATGAACGGGTCGAGCACCTTGCCCTTACCGAGCGGCAGCGCGGCGTGCACGACCTGCCGCATGAAGGCCTGCGGCTTGAGGGACGGGTGAGGTGCGAGCGCGCGCTCGGTCGAACGCGTCGGGGAGGAGCGGATGACGTCGGTGAACGGTCGATCGTCGGGGGTGCGGCGTAAGCCGCCCGTGCCGTAGCGGCGCAGGCTGTCCTGGACGCGCCCATCGCACGGCTTGCGGAAGACGCCCCACGGCTCCCACGCCGAGCGCGGCATCACGCTCACGCCCGGAAACTCGCGCTCGGCATTCTTCGGGCGATCGCCGCCGCGCAGCGTCTGCACGAGCCGCACGAGCTCGCCGCGTTTCTCGAAGCCGGCGAGCAAGAGCCGCTCCGCGACCAGGTGCGAGAGCAGCGGCTGCGTCGCGATGAACACGTGTCCGCCAGGCGCGAGCACCCGGAGCGCGGCGTGCGCGAAGCGCTCGAGGAACGCGCCGAGCCGCTCGAGATCCGCGTCCGTGAGCACGGTGAAGCGCGGCAGCGGGCTCCGCACCTGGCCGTCGAGCGCCGGAGGGATGCGCCAGACGCCGCCGCGCCCGCGCCGGAGCTTCTTCTGCTCCTCGGGCTCGTACTCGCGCAACCCGTACGGTGGGTCCGTCACGATCGCCTCGATGGAGCCCGCGCGGCGCTCCCCCATGAATGCGATCCCGTCGCCCGCGAACAGCGAGTAGCGCGCCACGGGTAGGGGAGACCATGGGCCTCCTGTATCGTCAAGCCGTGCTGGAAGAACCGCTCGCGGGCGGCAACATGTCTCGGGTCGTGCGCGTCGCCGATACGGTGCGTCGAACCGCGGGGCCGTGGACCGCCACGACGCAGCGCTTGCTCGCGCACGTCCGCGCGTGCGGTCTTGCCTGGGTGCCGGAGCCGCGCGGGCTCGACGAGCAGGGTCGGGAGGTCCTCTCGTTCATCGAAGGTGACGTGCCGCACGCGATGCCCGCCTGGGTGTGGTCGCTCCCGGTGCTCACCGACGTCGCGCGCGCTCTCCGCGCCTGGCACGATGCGACGGCGAGCTTCGATCGCACGGGTGCCGTCTGGCAGAGCGAGCCGCGCGAGCCTTCCGAAGTCGTGTGTCACTGGGACTTCGCGCCGTACAACTGTGTGTTCCGCGAGGGTCGCTTCGCCGGCGCGTTCGATTTCGATCTCTGCGCTCCGGGGCCGCGCCTCTGGGATCTCGCTTACACGGCCTATCGCTTCGTGCCGTTGATGCCGCCCGCGGACGATCCGGACGCCGGTCCCGGTGAGCGCTCGCCGTTCGCGTGGGCTGCCGGGCTCGCGCGCCTCGATGCATTCTTGGCGGCGTACTCGGGCGGCGCCGAGCCCTTCTATTCCCGGCAAGTCCTCGTGCGGGCCTCCGCCGACCGACTCGGTGCCATTGCGGCCTGGACGGACGCCTTCGTCGAAAAAACCGGCGAAACGACGCTCGCCGGGAACGCCGCCATGTACCGAAACCACGCTGGGTGGCTCCTGCGTAACGTGGGGTAGACTCGAGGTTCTCCGGGTGGGCGTCCGCTCACCCTCGCCATGCAACCGAACACCGGCCTTCCGGTTCCCCAGCCCCGCCGGCAAGACCAGCGCTTCCAGGAGCGCGAGGCCGGCCCCGTCGTCCCAGCAGGCGCAGAGCCGCGCCGGGGCCTCGGTGCGATCGGTGCAGTGCTGCTCACGCTGCTCGCCAAGGGCAAGACGATCCTCGTCTTCCTGCCGAAGGTCTTCCTCACGACCTTCTCCATGCTGGCGATGGTGTGGTTCGAGGCGCAGCGCTCGGGGATCTGGTTCGCGGTCGGCTTCGTGGTCTCGATCCTCATCCACGAGCTCGGTCACGGCTACGCGATGAAACGCGCGGGCGTCCAAGCCGGATGGCCCGTCTTCATCCCGTTCTTCGGCGCGATGATCGCGATGAAGGGTCAGCCGCGCGATCGCGACACGGAGGCTCGTATCGCCTATGGCGGCCCGCTCGCCGGGACGATCGCCGCCATCGCTGCCGTCGGGCTCGCGTTCGCGCTCGGGTCGCGCGTCGCGATGGCCGTCGCGTACACGGGGTTTTTCCTGAATCTGTTCAATTTGACGCCCTTCTCGCCGCTCGACGGCGGACGCATCGCTCAGGCGTTCTCGCGGCGTGCCTGGATCCTAGGCGCGGCGCTCTTGGTGGGTCTGCTCCTCGTCACGCACGCACCGCAGCTCATGCTGATTTTGCTCCTCGCGCTGCCGCGTCTCTTCGGGCGCGGCGACGGCGACACGCGCGAAGCGCTCGCCCCGGCGCTCCAGCGCCGTTGGGCCCTCCGCTACTTCGGCCTCGCGGGGCTCCTCGCGGGCGGCATCTACTTCACCTCGCTCATCCTCCATCCCAGCATCCACGCGGATGAGGACGAAGCGGAGGGCGTGAGCGCCCAAGTCGAGACGCGTTCTGGACCTACCCCTCACGTAGTGCTCACGGTCGCTCGATAGATGGCGCTAGAATCGGCCTCTTGAACAGCTCGAGCGAGGCGTTCCCCGACGAGGTGACCGCGGCCGTGCGCCGAGCGGGTACGAGCAGCGTCGGCAGCTTGTTTCTCACGCAAGCGCATCGCAACCCGAGCGCGACGGCGATCGAGGACGGGGCCCGCAGCTTCACGTACGGCGCGCTCGCGGAGCGCGTGCTGCGCCTGGCCCGCGTGCTCGAGGACCACGGCATCGGCCCGTCCGATCGCGTGACGGTTCTCTCGGAGAATCGTGCGGAGTACCTCGAGCTCTTCTTGGCGGCCGCCTGTGTCGGGGCCACGGTTGCCTGTCTCAGCACGCGCATCACGCTTCCGGAGCTCACTCATTGCGTCGCGCTTGCAGCGCCGCGCGTCGGCTTCACCTCACCGCGCCAGCGCGAGACCTTCGACAAGTCGGGGTTCGCGGGTCCCGCGCTCGTCTTCGGCGACGCCTACGAGGCGGCCCTCGCCGCGGCGACGCCCATCGCCGGCGCCGAGCGCCACGTCGATCCCGAGCTGCCGCTCCTCATCCTCTACACGAGCGGAACGACGGGGCTGCCGAAGGGCGCCCTCGTGAGCCACCGCGCGGAGATCGTGCGCAACCTGGTCGTGCGCGCGGAGTTCGGCGTGACGGGCGACGAAGCGTTCGTCGCCTGGTCGCCGCTCAATCACATGGGCGCCGTCGACAACTCGCTCGGAGCGCTCATGTCGGGCGGCAAGGTCATCGTGGTCGACGGCTTCGATCGCACGCGGCTCGCCGAAATCGTGCGCAGCGAGGCGCTCGGCTGGCTCCTGCTCATGCCCGGCATGGTGGGCGCCTTCGCGAGCGAGCTCGAGCGGCTCGGCGTGAAGCCCCGGGGCGTGAAGCTCTGCGGCGTGATGGCCGATCTCGTTCCGCCGGTGCAGATCGCCAAGATCACGGAGCTGCTCGGCGCCCCGTACGCCAACACGTTCGGCGCGACGGAGACAGGCTGCCCGCCTTGCTCGGCGAACCTCTTGCCGATCGGACGCACGCCCTCGCGTCTCTCCAAGGAGCAAAGCCGCTTCTGCGAGATCAAGCTGGTCGACCCGGACGGCGCCGAGGTGCCGGACGGCAGCCCCGGTGAGCTCTGCATGCGCGGTCCGACCTTGTTCAGCGGCTATTTCCGCGCTCCCGAAGCGACGGCCCACGACTTTCGCGGCGGTTGGTTTCACATGGGCGACGTGTTCGTGCGCAACGCCGACCGCACGCTCGACTTCGTCGACCGCGTCAAATACTTGATCAAATCGGGTGGCGAGAACATTTACCCCGCGGAGATCGAGCGCGTGCTCCTCGCGGAGCCGCGCGTGGCGGACGCCGCCGTCGTGCGGCAGAAGGACGAGCGCTGGGGCGAGGTGCCGGTCGCGTTCGTCGCCGCGCGCGACCCGAGCCTCACGGCGGAGATCCTCTTCGAGCGCTGCCGCGCCGAGCTCGCGCGCTACAAGCAGCCGAAGGAAATCCACTTCATCGCCTTCGAGGACTTTCCGCGCAGTGCTTCAGGCAAGATCCAGCGCCACGAGCTCGAGAAACGCATCAAGCCATGAGCTCCCTTCCCGAAAAGCAGACGACCAGCATCGCGACCTCCACGCCCGACGACGTGTTCATTCGCGACAAAAGCCTATGCAAGGAGCTGATCGGAAAAATCTCGTTCACCGAGATGATCTACTTCCAGGTCCTCGGCACGCTGCCGACGCCCGCGCAGACGGCCATCGTCGACGCCTGTCTCGTGACACTGATGGAGCACGGCCTCACGCCGAGCGCCCTCGCCACGCGCCTCATCTACTCGAGCGCGGAGGAGGCCATGCAGGCGGCCGTGGCGGCCGGCCTCCTCGCCGTCGGAAGCCGTTTCGTCGGCACGACGGAAGGCGCGGGAGAGCTCCTTGCGCGCATCGTCGCCGCCGGTGACGACGGCGCGGCAGAGGCGCAACGCATCGCCGTCGCCTTCAAGACCGAGAAAAAGTCGCTTCCCGGCTTCGGCCACCCCTTCCACAAGCCCGACGACCCGCGCAGCCCCGTGCTGCTCGCCCTCGCGCGCCAACATGGCGTCGCGGGCGCCCACGTCCGCGCCGTCGAGCTCCTCTCCGCCGCGATCGACGCCACGTACGGCAAGCACATCACCCTCAACGCCACGGGCGCGATCGCCGCCGTCCTCGCCGACGCCGGCATCCCGCGCCAAATCCTCCGCGGCTTCGCCCTGATCGCCCGCGCAGCAGGCCTCGTCGGCCACGTCCACGAAGAACAACAAAAACCCGCCATGCGCGCCATCTGGGAAGCCGGGGATGCGGCAGTCCCTTACGACGGAAAAACGGGGCGCTGAGTTCGCCGCCTGCGCTAGGCTTCCCGCCCCCACAAGAAGGACCTCTCCATGAAGCTCTACATGCATCCGGTTTCCATGACCAGCCGCCCGGTTCGCCTGTACATCGCCGAGAAGAAGATCCCCTGCGAAGAGCAGCTGGTCGATCTCATGGTCGGCGAGCATCTGCAGGAGCCGTACGCGGGCATCAACCCGAACAAGCTCGTCCCCGTGCTCGAGGACGACGGCCTGCGCCTCACGGAGAGCTCCGCGATCCTGAAGTACCTCGCCGAGAAGAACAATTTTCCCGAGTACCCGAAGGACCTCAAGCAGCGCGCCAAGGTCAACGAGCTCATGGATTGGTTCAACACGAACTTCTACCGTGACTACGGCTACGGCATGGCCTACCCGCAGATTTTCGCGCATCACAAGCGCCCGACCGACGAGGTGCAGACCGCGACGATCGCCTGGGGCACGGAGCGCTCGCGCGGCTGGCTCGGAGTGCTCGACAAGCACTGGCTCGGCTCGAACAACTACGTCTGCGGCAAGGACATCACGATCGCCGACTACTTCGGCGTGTGCCTCGTCACGCTCGGCGAGATCCTGCGCGTCGATTTCAAGCCGTTCCCGAACGTGCAGCGCTGGATCGGCAACATGAAGAAGCTCGAGAGCTGGGCGCGCATCAACGAGCAGCTCTACGGTTTCGCGAACGCCGTCAAAGACGCACCGTTCGTCACGGTCTGAGCGAAACACACCCGAAAAATGCCGGCGCTCTCGGCCACTGGCGGGCCGGGGCCGCCGGCATTACGTTTTTCGTCTCGAGGCTCCCGCGATGATCAAAGGCCTGCACCACAACGCCTACCGCTGCCGCGATTCCGAAGAGACGCGGCGCTTCTACGAGGGGTTTCTGGGCCTTCCGCTCTCCTGCACCCTGCGCATCGGGGAAACCAAGACGGGCCGCAAGACGGAGACGCTCCACACCTTTTATGCACTCGACGACGGCTCGTTCCTCGCGTTCTTCGAGGCGCCCGACATGCCGTTCGATTTCAAGCTGCAGCACGACTACGACCTGCACATCGCGCTCGAGGTCGAATACGACAAGCTCGCCCCCATGCTCGAGAAGGGCAAGGCAGCCGGCATCCCGACGCGCGGCATCTCGAATCACGACGTCATCCACTCGATCTACTTCCAGGATCCGAACGGCTACATCATCGAGCTGACGGCGAAGATGCCGCACCATGCCGACGGGGTGGACCCGAAGAAGAACGAAGCGCGGGCGAAGCTCGATCGGTGGCAGGCGGACAAAGCCGGGTAAGCGCAGTGGGCCGTCGGATCCTGCGCGGAAGAATTTCTTTCCAGCGACGAAAAAAGCGACTCCCGGTAGTTGTCGCTGACTACAAAGGTCCTGAGCGCATGTCCGTCACCATCGGCTCGGTAAGTTGGCCGTTACGGACGACGACGAATGTCGGAGCCATGAATCTCATGCCGTAACCATCCTGGGGCCGGATGTCTGGTGAAAGGGGAACGCAGCGAGGCTCGCCTCGGTCAAGCCCGGCGCGGCAAAGACGCGCTGGGTGCTTGGGGTCGAGCA
>DASUGE010000553.1:0-3057 GCA_036274215.1 Polyangiaceae bacterium
CATACTCGCGGGGGCACTCGGACGCTTGTTGTGAGGTCGGATCTCTCAGCCGCACGTCACGTGCGCGCCTCCGGCTTTCTCTTCGCAGGCGCACCCGAGCGCCTTCTTCACGCATCCGCAGCCGGATTTCTGCGCGCACTCCGGTAGCCAGCCGCAGCTCGGTCCGCCCTTGGCCGTCTCGTCGCAGTACCAGCCGGTGGGGCAAAGCGCGTCGCCGCAGGGCGAGCAGGTGCCGTCGTCGCACGTCGCGCGCGGGGGCGCCGCCGTCGTGCTCGCGTCTTCGGTGGCGCTCTCCTGGTCCGACGACTCGTGCGTGGCTTCGCGCGGCTCCGCGCCGCTCGAGCTGCTCTCCGCGGGCTTGCCGCCGCCACCACCGCCGCACGCTGCGAGGAACCCGAGGAGAAATGCCACCGCGACGAAACGATTCGAAGAGAGCGCGCGCATCGAGGTCCCGGAGACCGTAGCGCTTCCCCTCGCGCGCGGGGAGGTGGATAATCGTCGACAGGCCCCACTCGGGCGCGAAGAGGGCAGTGGCGTCGACCTCGAGAAACCCGGATCCGGAGACAGGCGCCCTCTCCACCGTCCGGGTTCCCGAGAAGCTCGAGCCGCTCTTCAGCGAGGCGCAGCGTTACGTGCGCCGCTACTTCGCGGACATGCGCTCCGCTCCCGAGCGCGGAACGCTCGAGATCTCCGGGCAGCGTTACATGCTCGTGCGCGCGGCTTCCATGTCGGTCGAGTTCCACGACATGGTGAAAAGCTTCTACGCCGAGGAACAGGAGGCTGTCGCGGTCGCGCACGCGCTGCTTTTCGACGTGGCGCACGCGATGGGCCTCGCCGACGCCAAGGCCTTCGCCGAGCGCATGAACGTGCACGATCCGATCGCGCGGCTCTCGGCGGGGCCGGTCCATTTCGCCCACGCGGGTTGGGCTTTCGTCGACATCTCTCCGGAGAGCAGCCCGTCCCCGGACGAGAACTACTACCTCCTCTACGACCATCCCTACTCCTTCGAGTCGGACTCCTGGCTTGCCGCTCACAGACCCGCGACGCGCGCCGTCTGCGTGATGAGCGCCGGCTATTCGTCGGGCTGGTGCCAGGACTCGTTCGGCGTGCCGCTCGTGGCCGTCGAGATCCTGTGCCGCGCGCGCGGCGATTCCGCCTGCCGCTTCATCATGGCGCCCCCGGAGCGGCTCGAAGCGCACATCGCGCGCTATGCCGCGGCCCACCCCGAGCTCGCCCCCCGCATCGCGAGCTACCAGGTGCCCGGCTTCTTCGGCAAGCACAGCAGCGAGCGACGGCACGAGCAAGCCGCGCTGCGCGCGAGCCAGGAGCTGAACGAGCGGCTGATCGAGGCGCTGCCCGGCGGCGTCGTGCACGTGAGGGGGGACGGCGCGATCGTGCGCGCGAACGCCGAGGCCTTGCGCATTCTGGGGCTCAAGCACGACGAATTGTCGCAGCGCTACACGACGGACTTCGAGTCCGTCACGATTTTCGAGGACGGCTCGCGCGCCGCGGTTGCCGATTACCCCGTGACGAAAGCGCTCACCACGGGCGAGGCGCAGGCTGCGACGACGCTCGGTATTCGCAAGCCGGACGGCGAGGTGTCGTGGGCCGTGTTTCGCGCCGTTCCGACCCGCGACGCCGCGGGCCGCATCGACGGCGCCGTGGTCACGTTCCTGGACATCACGGAGCGCAAGCGCTTCGAAGAGAAGCTACGGCAGACGCAGAAGCTCGAGAGCCTCGGCGTGCTCGCCGGCGGTATCGCGCACGACTTCAACAACCTGCTGGTGGCCATTCTCGGCAACGCCTCGCTCGGGAAGAAGGTCGCCGACGCCGACCCCCGTCTCGCGCCGTTGTTCGAGGAGATCGAGCTCGCCGCGCGCCGCGCCGCAGAGCTCACCAAGCACATGCTCGACTACGCGGGGCGCGGCCGCTCTATGCCCGAAGAGGTCGAGCTTTCGTCGATCGTGCGCGAGATGGTGAAGCTCCTCAAGGCCGTCATCCCCGCGCACGCGGAGATCCACTACCAGGTCCAGGAGGGCGTTCCGCGCCTCTCGGCCGACGCGACGCAGCTTCGGCAGGTCGTGATGAACCTCATCACCAACGCGTCGGAAGCGATGGCCGAGCGCCCGGGCCGCATCCTGATTGCCATCGAGCACCGGCAATTGTCCGCCGAGGAGCTCGAGGCGTTCCTCGGGGATCCGCTGCCCGGTCCCTACATCGTGCTCGACGTTTCCGACGACGGCATCGGCATGGATGAGGAGACCCGCGCGCGCATCTTCGATCCGTTCTTCACGACCAAGTTCAAGGGGCGCGGCCTCGGGATGGCCACCGTGCTCGGCATCGTGCGCGGGCACCGGGGCGGCATTCGCGTCGAGAGCCGCGAGGGAGTGGGAACACGGACGGTCGTGCTGTTCCCGGCGCGCGCCGAGCGCGGCTCGCAGATCCCGGTCTCGGCCGGCGGGACGCGCGGGACGGTGCTGGTCGTGGACGACAACGAGGCCGTGCGCACCCTCGTTCATCGCGCGCTCGGCGTCGCCGGCTACCGCACGTTGCAGGCGGCGGACGGCGCCGAGGGCGTCCGCGTCTTCGAGCGCCATCAGCGTGAGGTTTCGCTCGTCCTGATGGACGTCGACATGCCCGGCATGAACGGCTTCGAAGCGGCCGACCGTATCCTGGCCCTCGTGCCGGGCACCCCGATCCTGATGAGCAGCGGGTATCAGGTCGAAGTGGCGCAAGTGGAGCGGCGCGGCCTCGGCCTGCTCGAAAAGCCGTACGACAGCGAGCGGCTCCTCGCGGCGGTAGCGAGCACCGTCGCGCGCCGGAGGCCTGCATGAACGGCGCCGAGCGCTTGCTCCAAACGCTCTCGCGTCCGCTGCGCGCGCGCTCGAGCGTTCGTCTCCCGGATCGAATCGCCGGCTCGCGTGACCTCTGGCAGCGCCGCCTGCTCGAGGTGCAGCACGGGCGCGCCGTCGCCGCGGAACGCTTGCCCGCCGCGGTGCTCCGGCCTCAGTCGGCCGCGGAGATTCGCGAAATCATCGAGCTTGCCCGGCGCGAGGG
>DASUGE010000554.1:0-11555 GCA_036274215.1 Polyangiaceae bacterium
GGGATCCCGACCGTGCTCGATCGCTTCGTCCAGCAGGCCTGCTTGCAGGTCCTGCAGCCGATCTTCGACCCGACCTTCTCGGAACACAGCCACGGCTTCCGGCCTGGCCGCTGCGCCCAGGACGCGATCCGCGAGGCGCAGGGCTACATCCAGGAAGGACGCCGCTGGGTGGTGGATGTCGATATCGAGAAGTTCTTCGATCGCATCAACCACGATGTGCTCATGGGCCGGCTCGCGAAGAGGATCGGCGACAAGCGACTGCTGAGGCTGATCCGGCGCTACCTCGAGGCCGGGATGATGGCCGATGGGGTGGTGATCGAGCGGGAAGAGGGCGCACCGCAAGGCGGACCTCTCTCACCGCTCTTGGCCAACGTGCTCTTGGACGAAGTGGATCGTGAGCTGGAGCGAACCGGCCACCGCTTCGTGCGCTACGCCGACGACTGCAACGTGTACGTGCGGTCACGGCGAGCGGGCGAGCGCGTGATGGGACTGCTCCGGCAGCTCTACGCGAAGCTGCGGCTCTGCATCAACGAATCGAAGAGCGCGGTCGATTGGGCACAGAACCGCAAAATCCTGGGCTACTCCTTTTGGGTTGGTCCCGGCCGCGTGGTGAAACGCCGAGTCGCGAGCAAGGCCTTGGCGATGATGAAGGAACGGGTCCGCCTCATGACAAGGCGGACGGTCGGTCGGAGCATACGTCGAGTCATCGAGGAACTTCGGAGCTACCTCGTCGGGTGGAAACAATACTTCTGCCTGGCGGACACCCCGGGAACCTGGGAGGACATCGACAAATGGATCCGCCACCGCCTGCGGGCCATCCACCTCAAGCAATGGTCGCGTGGCCGAACCACGTACCGCGAACTCCGGGCGCGCGGCGCTTCGGTCCATATCGCGGCAACGGTGGCGAGGAACACACGGCGCTGGTGGTGGAACTCGACCCGATACCTCCACACCGTCCTCACCAATCGCTACTTCGACGAGCTGGGGCTGCCCCGTCTCGCCTCCTAACCTCAACTCTCCGAACCGCCCGGTGCGGACCCGCACGCCGGGTGGTGTGGGAGGGGTTGCCAGGGTAAAATGCCTGGCACCCCTATCCCGATTAGGCAGAAGGAGGGTGAGCGCCTTGTAAATTGGAGCTCTGTGTTCCAATATGCAAGGTATGTGGTTGCGGGCTGCTGCCGAACGGTTGCGTGGCTTGGCGCAGCAATTCCCGGCCGTTCTGCTGCTCGGCGCGCGGCAAGTGGGCAAGACGACCCTCGCGCGCACGACCTTTCGCGATTTCGCCTATGCCGACCTCGAAGAGCCTCGCACGCGCGCGCTCTTTCGCGACGATCCGAGCTTTCACATCGAGGCTCGCGCGCGTCCGTCGTTGATCCTCGACGAGGCGCAGGCCGTCCCCGAAGTGTTCGCCGCGCTCCGGGGGCTCATCGACGCCCGACGTCGGGAGCGTGGACGGTTCATCCTGCTCGGGTCGGCCGAGCCGTCGCTCGTCCGAGGGGTCTCCGAGTCGCTGGCCGGTCGCGTGGGCGTTCTCGAGCTGGATTCGCTCACCGCCAAAGAAGTGCAGAAGGGACGTGAACGCCGCCCCTGGGAGCAACTGTGGCTCCGCGGCGGCTTTCCGGATCCGCTCCGCTCCGGGAGCTTTCGCGACTGGTGGGAGGCGTACCTCCGGACGTTCATCGAACGTGATCTGCCGGCGCTCGGCATCGGAACGGATCCGCTCCTCGTAAGGCGCCTGCTCACGATGCTGGCGCATCAACAGGGAGGGCTCTTGAATACAGCTGCGCTCGGGGGCTCGCTCGGCGTCTCGCACCATACCGTGCGTCGCTACCTGGATGTGCTCGAGCAGACGTATCTGGTTCGGCGCCTTCCCCCCTACTTTCGCAACGTCGGCAAGCGGCTGGTGAAGTCGCCGAAGGTCTACCTGCGTGACTCGGGGCTTCTTCACCACTTGCTCAATATCGGCACGCTCGAGGAGCTCGAGAGTCACCCCATCCGCGGCGCCAGTTGGGAGGGCTTCGTGCTCGAAGACCTGATTCGGCGCGAGCGGCTCGAGCATCCTCACGCGGGGTTCTTCTTCTGGCGGACCGCCGCCGGGGCCGAGGTCGATCTCGTCGTGGAACGCGGCTCGGAGCGATTTGCCTTGGAGGTGAAGGCAGCTCGAGCCGACAAGCCACGCGCCATCCACGCCCTCGAAAACGCAGCGCGGGACCTTGGCGCGAAGTCGTCGGTGCTCATCGACATGGCTCCTGGCCATGATCCGGTGGCGCGGTCGATGGAACGGCGCGGCTTCGCGGAGTCGCTCGACTGGTTGCCGGGCTGAGCCTCGAAGGCGGCTGGGTCAGCCGAACGCAAGGACTCGCCGTTGCGGGGGGCGCGTCGGGCGCCGGACGCGTTGAAGCCGACGCTCACCCCTCGAGTGCGATGCCCGCGTAGACGTCATCGACGGCAAACGTCAGCGAGGGGTGCCGCACGAGGACATGCTCGCCCAGCCGGAATTCGTGCTGCTCCCAGGCGCCTCCGAGCCTCTCGAAGAGCGTGATCTGTGGCCTTTTGTGCGATGCGATCAGCACCGCGGCGACGCTTCCGCACTGCTTGTAATGGCTGAGCTTCTCGCCGCGGTCGTAGTCCTCGGTGGAATGGCTCGTGATCTCGACGAGCAGGGTCGGATTCGTGACGGCGTGTCTGTCGAGGGGCGAAACTTGATGCTCGCCGCAAACCACGGTCACGGCTGGAAATGCGGAGAGATCCGTCGCCTCGATGCGCACCTTCAGGTCGGAGGAGAACACTCGACAACCTCCCTGCAGGGCATTGCTCAGCGTGGCTGTGAGCGCGGCGGCGAGCGCTGCGTGTGCCGGCGTGCCCCCCGCCATGGCGTATATCTCGCCCTCGCAGTACTCGAGCTTCACGTCGCTCATCTCGAGCGCCGCGAGGTACTCCGCGTAGGAGTGGTGAACGCGGCGCGCCGTAGTCACGTTCCTAGGCTAGCACGACGCCCTGACGTGACGGGGTACGCGGGCTCTGTCAGCCGTCGTTCACGCGCGCTCGGAACGCCGTGCCCGTACCGGAGAGTGTGTAGTCGCCGCCTGCGGCCGCGATGAAGCCGGAGGTGCCGGAGAGGAGGCGGAGGGCCTCGCCATTGCGGTGCACGTCGAGGGCGCCGGAGGTGACGACGAGGATTTCTGGGCCTTTTACCGGGCCGACGGTGGCGGTCGCGTCGGCGAGCGCGAAGCGGGAGAGGGCGAATTCGCGGGTGGGCGTGAGGTAGTGGCGTTCGTGGCCGCGGAGCTCGGTCGGGACGAGCGAGGCGGGGCCCGGTGTGAAATCGAGGACGCGCGAGAGCTCGCCGACGTCGACGTATTTCGGGGTGAGGCCGCCGCGGAGGACGTTGTCGGAGCTCGCCATGATCTCGATGCCGGTGCCTTCGAGGTAGGCGTGGAGATTTCCGGCGGGGAGGTGCAGCGCCTCGCCCGGTTGGAGGATGACGAGGTTCAGCGCGAGCGCGAGCACGATGCCGGGATCGCCCGGGTAGAGCTCGCCGATGCGCGCGGCCCACGCGAGCTCACGCAAAAATTCAGGAACGGTGCGGACGCTGCGGCACGCTTCGAGCGTCTCGCGCGCTAGGTCCTCGCGCGCTGTCGGGGCGGCGCGGAGCACGGTGTCGAAGAGCGAGCAGAGCGCTTCCTTGGGCGGCTGTTCGGCGAGGAAGCGTGCGATGGGAACGAGGCGTGGCTTTTCGAGCGCCGCGAACAAGCGCGCGGTCTTGCGCGGATCGCGAAAGCCGGCGAGCGCTGCGAACGGCGTGAGCGCGGCGATGAGCTCCGGCTTGTGGTGGGGATCCTTGTAGCTGCGCGTGGGGGCGCCGAGCGAGAGGCCGGAGGCCTCTTCGCGCGCGAAGCCGGCCTTGGCTTGCTCGGCGCTCGGGTGCGCTTGGAGCGAGAGCGGCTCGCGCGCGGCGAGGATCTTCATGAGGAAGGGGAAGGAGTCGAATTCGCGGCGGACGGTCGCGCCGAGCAGCGCATCCGGCTGCTCAGCCGCGAGCTCGAGCAACGAGCGCTCACCCTCGGGAGTAACGAGCTGGGACGGCGCGAGCGGGTGAGCACCCATCCACATTTCGGCTTCGGGATCCGCGGTGGGGCCGGCTTCCCCCCGGAGGGCGGCGAGCGCGCTGTGGGAGCCCCAGGCGTAGGCCTGGACCCGGTTCTTCATCGCGAAGAGCGTGCTCAAGGCTCTTTCGTAATCGTTTTCGGGAAAATCAGCACGAAAGATGCTTTTCCGGTCCGATAGAGCCAAGTCTTCTCCCCCTGGCGGGCCGCATCATAGTGAGGAAACCAGGGCAGGTTCGTCCATGGTTCTTCGTTGCGGACGAACTCGGGAACGATCAAATCGACCTCGACGTAGCTGCCGCCCGCGTGCTCGAGGAGGCGGGGACCGAAGCTCCAGGCAGCGTGATCCGGCTTCGGATTCGTGTCGTTGTGCAAAAGTCCGCCGTAGATGGCGATGGCTTGGCCTGGGGGCTTATGGTCGAGAAAGTCCGCGGCCTCGCGCACGGTGATGGTCGCGATGAGCTCGAGGAGGGCGGCGATATCACCCTCCTGGGTGAGTAGCACGCCCTTGAGCTCGTCGCAGGTGGGGATCAAGGGTTCGGGTTGAATTCCGAATTTTTTTGCTTCGAATCCCAACGCGACGAACTCGTTTTGGTTCGTCTCAGCCTGAGGCGCGGTGACCGGTTTGGTGCGCTCGGCTACGGCTTGCTCTTCGTGCTGCTCGCAGGCGCGGTTGGGCGCGAGCAGCTCGACGATCAGGCCTTTGACGCGCCATTCCGCTTTCGTCTGAGGATCGCGAAAGCCCTGCGCGAGCTCGGGCATGAGGTCGCGCGCGAAGCGGCGGGTCGCGGAGTCGACGTTCGGCGCGGCCTTTTGTGCGTGCGCTTCGCCGATGGCGACGACGCGCGGCGTGCCGCGCAGGGTGTAGGCAAACGCCGCACGGGGTGTCGGGAACGCCAAGCAGCCGAGCTCCCCGCACGGTGTGCCGGCGGGTGGCGCGGCGGGTGGGGGCAACAAGTTGCTTTCCGTGGGCGCGACGAGACGCGGGTTCGCGGCTTCGCCGGGCTTCGGGGTGGATGGCGGCGGAAGCGGAGCGTGCCCGCACCCGACGAGCGCGGCCGTCGTCAGGGTCGCAAGCGCGCGCTCAATCACGGCCATGAAGCTACCACGCGAGCGGTTCGACTCGCCGCCCGCGGGTTGCCTTGGGGGGCGCGCTATGGTTCGTAGCGGCATGCCTTTCCGCCCGAAACCTGGCGTTCGGCGCGACCGAGCGCTCGCGGGTGCGACGCCGCGCGAGCGGCGGGGGCATGTCGTCGTCGGCTCGTACCTCAGCGAGCGGGCGCGTCGCGAGATCGTCGCGTGGCTGGCGCAAATAACGCCAATTTGGGAGCTACGCTTCCCGACCGATCGGCCGCCGCCGCGCGGCGAGACGCAGCGGCGCTTGCTGCGTCCCGTGTACTGGCTCGGGAACTGGCAGTTCGCCTGTCTCGACTACTACCGGCCGCCGAGCGGCGTGCACGAGCGCGCCGTGCAGGCGGAGCCGTTCCCGCCGGCGCTCGCTCCGATCGTGAGCGACATCGAGGCACGCGTGAGGAAGGCGTTCCCGCGCGAGGACGTGCCGCGCGGCTGGCACCTCAACACGTGCCTCGTGAACTTCTACGGGGATCGCCTCGAAGGGGGGCGGTGGCTCGATTCCGCGCGCGTCGGGGAGCATCGCGACTTCGAGCCCGGCCCCGTTGCATCGCTGTCGCTCGGTGAGCGCGCGCTCTTTCAATTCGTGCCGCGCCGCCGAGGGGACGAGCGCGTCGAACCCGTGCTCACGCAGTGGCTCGACGACGGCGCTCTTCAGCTCTTCGCGGGCGAGTACTTCAAGTCGCGCGTCTTGCATCGCGTGACGCGCGTCGACCGGCGCGCTGGGGCGAATCTGCCGCCGCTGATGGACGATTTCCGCACTCGGCGCGTCAACTTCACGTTCCGGTACGTCCCGGACGAGCACGTGATTCCGTTCGCGAAGCTTTCGGAGCAGGCGCAGGGGGACGTGCGGCCCTACGTCACGGAGCTCGCGGCGCACTCGGAGTTTTTTGCGCGGGCGCTAGGGTAACGGTGCCAGCGCGGGGGGGGGTGACGCGCGAACCTCGTATCTTTGAATTCAAACAAGGGAGGTCGGACGACAAGCGGGCGCGCTGGTGCAGCGCATGTGAGATAAGCTCAACTTTCGAAGCGGAGCTGCTCTAGCGCGTGCGGCGGCGGCGACGGAGAGTGACGGCGAGCGCAAGCGCGAGCGCCCAGGTGCTGGCAGCATTTGACGGGCGGCGCGGGACCCTGCACCCACAACCACTGTCTTCGTCCGAGTCGCCGGTCGTGCCCGCAGATGGGGATCCGGCGCTGTTAGTCGCACCGCCTTGGCCCATGGAGGCGCCGCTCGTGGCGCCGGTGTCGGTGCCGCCCGTCGTGCCGGTGCGGCCGCCGGAGCTTGTGCCGCCGCGGGCGGAGCCGGCGGTGCCGGTGCCGCCGCGGCCCGATGCGGAGGCGCCGCCGTTGGTGGTGCCGCCGTTCGTCGCGCCGCCTGGGTTGGTCCCGGCGGTGGCGCTCGTGCCGGAGGTGCCGCCGTTGGATTCGCCGGCGGTGCCGTTGGGGTCGGTGCCGCCGGTGCCGCTGTTGATGTCGCCGCCGGGGCCGTAGGTGGGGTTCGTGGCGCCGTGCTCGAAGGCGCCGAGATCGGGGGCGTCGCCGGAGAAGGCGTCGTTGATGGTGGGGAGGACGACGCCGCGGTCGAGGGCGGCGGAGTCGACGGCGAGTAGGAGGGAAGGCGTGGCGGGAGCCGAGAAGGGATCGGCGGGGAACGTGACGGCGGCGTCGAAGGCAGCGAGGTCGACCTCGATGGCGTGGGCTTCGGTGGTTTGGGTGTGGAGCTCGTCGATGCCGTCGAAGCGGACGTCGCCGACGCGGCCGGAGAATTGGCCGGTGCCGACGGAGCCGTAGCCGTCGTAGTCGAAGGAGCAACTGGGGTCGGCGGAGGGCAGCATCATGATGTCGCCGGGGCCAGAGTCGAAGCCGTTGTAGTCGCCGCCGGGACCGCCGATGAAGAGGTTGTTGCGGAAGGTGGCGCGCGAGAAGACGTCGTCGGTGTTGACGGAGAAAGCGTCGCCGGATTTGACGACGGTGTTGTGGAAGCCCACGTCGCCGACGGAGCTCCGCTGCAGCTTGAAGGCTTGGAAGAGCACGTTGTACATGATGTTGCGCACGAAGTAGGTGGGACCGCCGAGGCCGGGCTGGGAGCTGATGCCCATGAAGCTGTCGCGGATGCGGTTCTCGTACACGCGCACGTTGCCCATGGCGAAATCGGCTTCGATGGCGTCGTCGGCGCAGCTCGCGAGGTCGTTGCCGTAGAAGTCGTCGGAGACTTGGTTCACCGCTTCGTCGTCTTCGAGCAGGGAGAGGCAGTCGCGGAAGCCCGAGACGCGGTTGTAGGCGACGACGTTGCCGGGGCCGGTGAATTGCACGCCTTCGCCGATGTTGTCGCCGTCGACGCCGAGCGAGGCTTCGCGCCAGAGGGTCGAGCCCGTGATGACGTTGTTCATGATCACGGAATTCGTGAGGCCGTCGCCGTAGGCCACGATGCCGTCGTCTTCGGTTTCGATGGTCGTGCCGCGGATGACGATCGAGTCGGCGTCGTTCGCCTTGATCTTGCCGTGGATCGTCAGGTTTTCGACCCACACGTGAGCGCGGCCGTCGAGGCGAATGTCGCCTTCGACGACGGCTTTGCCCGGGTTCGCGGCTTGCAAGACGAGCGGCTCCGTCGCGCTGCCGTCATTCGGGACGACGATTTCGTCGTAGGTGCCGTCGGCGAGCACGAGCACGTCGCCGGGTGCGGCGCTGTCGAGAGCGCCGGCAATGGTGCTCGGCGTGACGGCGATCTCGTGCGGGGCGGCTGGGAGTGCAGGAATCGCGCGGGTTCGCGCGGTGAGCATCTCCGTGGTGTCGCCGCCGTCGGGGTCCGTCAGCGTGAGCTCGATTTCGTATTCGGTGTCGGGCGCGAGCCCGAACAGGCTGCCCGAGAGCTTGCTCGTCCAGTCGAAGCCTTCGCCGCTGCCGGCAGGGACGCGGAAGAGCGGTAAGCCGTCACGATACGTGGTGGTGCCGGCTTTTCGGAAGCGCACCGTGGCGCTGGCGTTCGCGTTGTCGTCGTTCGTGAGGGCCCACTCGAGCGAGATGTTCTCGAGGGTGGGATACGGCGCGGTGACGGCGCCGGGCGTGGCGGCATCGGCGGCGGACGCCGCGCGTGCCACGAGCACGAGCCCCATCGCCCCGAGACCCAGTGTTCGGCGCATCGCGCTAGTATAGAGCCGCGCTCCGAGCGATGGAACGCGCGCACTCACTGACGGGGCTTTGCGGCGTGCCACGGCCGTTTCTGCGCGTCACTGAGGCGTTCCGCGGTGTGCGACCTCGCGCAGCTGGCCGGCGACGACCCAGCCGTCGGTCGTGCCCCATTCGACGCGATCGAGCCCGCCCCGGCGCTCGAGGACGTACATCTCGGCGCCTTCGGACGCGACGTTGCTGTCGCCGTTCGGGCGGACGGGCAGCGGGCGGCCGGTCTCGTCGAGGAGGCGCGCTTCGGGCACGACGACGACGGCGAGCGTCGAGGTGCGTCGGAAGTGGCGCGCTCCTGCCGCGAGCCCGCCGCCGAGGCAGAGGAGCAAGCCGCCGACGCCGATGCCGAGCGCGCCCGGCACCTCCGCGCTCGTACGACGCAGGAGGAAGCGGAGCGCGAGACCCCACGCGAGGCTGAGCGAGCCGAGCACGGCAAGCGCACCCCAGACGACTTCGGGCAAGAGCCCGACGAGCGCGCGCACGAGGCGCGGACGAGCGACGAGCGGCGCGCCTCCGGTGCGCGCGCGGGCGCGACCGATCTCCTGCCGAACCGCGTCGAGGGCGCTCTGCGCTTCGCGATCGTCGGGCCGCAGCGCGAGCGTTTCGGCGAGCGCCGCGGCGGCACGTCCGAGATCACCCGGCTGCCGTTGCGGCGACCGGGCGCGCCCGATGTAGGCCACGGCGCGGTCGTAGCTCGCGTCCGGATGGACGAAGCCGCGATCGGCCAGGAGCTCGAGGTGATCGATGGCTTCGCCGTACGCACCGTCGTCGATGGCTTTCACGGCCAGGGCGACTTCCGCGGCCGAGACGGCGGGATGCTCGGCTTGCGCGCTCGCTGCCGTTCCGAGCACGGCGAGGAGCACGACCGCGGCCGCTGGCGTCCTTCGGGCGCGTCGAACGGCTCGCATGCTCAGGCCTTCTTGTGCTTTCGCGCGAGCTCGGCGACGACGCCGCGCGCCTGCGCGACGAGCTCCTTCGGTGGGTGCTCGCCGGCTTTGCCCGTGAAGCGCGCCGACTCGCAGGCGTCGAGCAGCGCGAGCGCTCGCTCGATGGTGCCGGCAGGGACGCCCGCGTCGCCGAGCGCGGATTTGAGGTCGCTCTTCAGGAGCGCCCGCGCGCGAATGCCCGTTCCCGCCTCGATGGCGAGGAAGAGCGCGCGCTCGATCGCGGCCGCCGTTTTCGCGATCTCCGAGCCGCGCGCCGCGGTGTCCGCCGCGCGGAGCGCTTCCTGAGCCAGACGCTCGGGGCTCGAGCGCGCCCGCGCGCGACCCTGCACGAGGCGCCCGCCGACCTCTCGCCCGAGGCCGCCGAGCGCCACGGCAATCGGCGCGCCCAGGAGCAGGAGCCAGAAGCGCAGTCCGTCCGTGAACGGCGCGGGCTCGGGCGTGAAGCTCCCGAGCTCGCGGCGGGGCTTGAGCGCGAGCGGATCGGCGGTGGGGGCCTTGGCGCCCGCGCTCGCGACGGGCTTCGGCGCGGCACCCGGCGCGACCTCCACCTTGCCGAGCGTGGCGCGAGCCACGGCGTAGGCCCGGCGCTTGGGATCCCAATACGGCAGCTTGAGCTCGCCGAGGTCGATCGTGCCTGGATCCTTGAGTTTAACGACGTAGCTCAGGGACCGAAACCCGCGCACGACGCCCTTCTCGAGGTTCACCTCGTCGACGCGCGTCGGGTCGTTCCACTCGACGCCGCGCTGCTCGGGCACGCGCAGCACGGTCGGGATGCTGCCCGTGCCCTCGAGCTTGGCGATCACGCCGACGCTGTCGCCCGCCGTGATCTTGCGCGGATCGACCGCCGCCGAGAGCTCGAGCGTGCCTACGTCGCCGAGGCGATAGCCGGCAGGGCGCCCGTCGAGCGGCGGCTCGGTCACGTCGACCGTGAGCGTTCCGGTGCTGCGCACGATCGGCGGATTGGCGCGGTAGCGGCCCTCCGTGAAGGTGAGCCTCGCGGGGCCGATCACGAGGCGGCCGGCGCGCAGCGGAAACAGCGCGAGCTCCCGCACTTTGCGGGCGAGAAATACCGTGTCGCCGATCGGCACGCGCACGGTCTCGTTCGCGTCGCCGTCGTCTTTGCCCGAAAAATCGAGGAAATCGGCGTGGGTGAAGTCGACGAGGTTCGTGGCGCTGTACGGCCCGCGCCCGCCGTACATGTAGAGCTTGACCGTGACCTGCTCGCCCACGACCGGGTGCTTCGGCGTCACCGTGGCGCGCACGAACGCGATCGGATCCGGCGCGCGATCCATCCGGAACTCTTCCGGAACGGGCGGCTCCTGCTGCTCCTCCTCGAACCCGTTCGGTCCGAGCAACCCGCCCGGGAACGGCGAGCCGCTACCGAATGGATCGAAGAAGCGAAACGGATCGAACGGCGTACGTCCGCGCGGGAGCGAGCCTTGCGGCACGACCTCGAGCGTCGCGACGTTCGTCTGGTGTCGCTGCCCGCCGACCTCGATGCTCGCCGGGCCCACGCGGTAAGTCCCGACCTTCAAGCCGCGGATCGTCCAGGTCGCGGAGATGCCGCGTTGCTGCACCATGCGGCCGTTGTTGATGCTCACCTGCGTGCGGCTTCCGAGGCTCGGCCCCTGGATGTCGAGACCGGGCACGGGCGGCAGGCGCGGATTGCTCGGCGCGTCGTCGCTCGCGGAGAGCGCGGTGATTTGGAATTGCGTGCTGTCGCCGACCTCGATCTGGCGCGCGCCGATCTGCGCTTCGAGCGACACCTGGGCCCAGGCGGGGCGCGCGACGGCGGCTGCCGTGACGACGAGCGCTCCGGCGACGAGCCCGCGCACGCTCATTTGTCGTCCTTCCCCGACGGACGGCCGCGCGCGTGGGCCGCGCGCTCCTTCGCGTTGTGCTGCTGGAGGGTCGGCGCTTGCTCGAGCTCGTCGAGCAGACGGTCGTCTTGGTTCTGCTGGGGCTGCTTCGGCTGCGGCTGCTGCTGTTGTTGCTGGGGCGGCGGCTGTTCGGCGCCGCCGTCGTTCCCCTGCTGTCCGGCGTCGGGTTGCGCGCCGCCGTCCTTGTCGCCTTGATCCTTGTCCTTGTCTTGGTCCTGGTTGCCCGCGTCGGGCTCACCAGCGTCGTTGCCCTGGTTTCCGGCGTCCGGCTGCTGCTCTTGGCCGCCGTCGTTGCCTCCGTCGGGCTCGCC
>DASUGE010000555.1:0-6542 GCA_036274215.1 Polyangiaceae bacterium
ATCCCACGGCACGTCGAGCTGACGGACGCCGTACGCCGCGCAGCCGGCCTCAAGACGGCGCCCGTTGCGCGAGCCGCGCTCACGGAGGCACTCACCCTCCCGGGTGAGGTCGCGGCCGATCCGGACCGCCTCGCGCGGGTGTCGTCGCCCGCCGCGGGCCGCATCGACGCGGTGCATTTTCGCGAAGGAGAGCCCGTAAAGAAGGGCGACGCGCTCGTCGTCGTGCGCGTTCCGGAGCTCGCCAAAGCGCGCGCCGCCCTGCGCGCGAACGAAGCCAAAGCGAAGGCGGCCCGTGCCAACGCCGCTCGCCTGCGCGCCTTGCTCGACCAGCGGCTCGCCGCCGAGCAGGAGGTCGTGAACGCCGAGACGGAAGCCCAGGCGCTCGAGCTCGACGCACGGTCGACCGCGGAGCAGCTCGGCGCGCTCGGTGCGGGCGCTTCGGGCGCGTTTGCGGTCACGCTGCGCTCGCCCATCGACGGCCTCGTCATCGCGCGCAGCGCCGTCGTCGGGCAGCCGGCCAGCGCGGACCAGGTGCTCGGAACGGTAGCCGATCTGTCGGAAGTGTGGTTCCTCGCGCGGATTTTCGAGAAGGATCTCGGAAAGCTCGCGACGGGCGCGCGGGCCGACGTGCATCTGAACGCCTACGCGGACGAGCATTTCTTCGGCACGGTCGAGTACATCGGCCAGCAGATCGACCCCGTGGCGCGCACCGTGACCGCACGCGTCCGGCTCAAGAACGAGCGCGGGCGCCTCCGGATCGGCCTCTTCGGCACCTGCCAGGTCGCCGCGGGAACAGCCGCGGAAACGGAAGCGCGACTCGTCGTCGACGAAGCAAGCGTGACCGAGATCGGCGACAAGAAGGTCGTTTTCGTCGAGGAACGCCCGGGACACTACGAGGTCCACCCGGTGACGCTCGGCCGCGAGGCGCTCGGCAAGATCGAGGTGCTGGCAGGGCTCCGCGAGGGGGAGGCCGTCGTGACGGACGGCGTCTTCACGCTGAAGAGCATCGTGCTCAAGGGCTCGTTCGGGGAGCACGACTAGCCGTGCTCCTGTTTCACGCCGTCGTCGCCTGGTCGCTGCGGAACCGACCGATCGTTCTCTTCGCGACCCTGCTTCTCACGCTGCTCGGCGTCCGTGCCGCGCTCGTGTTGCCCGTGGACGCCGTACCGGACGTGACCAACACGCAGGTGCAGATCATCACCTCGGCGCCCGCGCTGTCCCCGGCCGAGGTCGAGCAGTACGTGACCGTGCCGGTCGAGCGCGCCATGGCCGGCATCCCGAAGACGACCGAGGTGCGCTCGATCTCGAAATACGGCCTCTCCGTCGTCACGATCGTCTTTCGCGACGGGACGGACATCTACTTCGCGCGGCAGCTCGTGAACGAGCGCATGTCGGAGGCCTCCGAGGCGGTTCCGTCGCAATACGGGCGACCGGAGCTCGGCCCCATCTCGTCCGGGCTCGGCGAGGTCCTGCAATTCGTGGTCGAAAACCCCCACCTTACCCTGATGCAGCTCGAGGAGGTGCTCGACTGGCAGATCGCTCCCGTCCTGCGCGCCGTCCCCGGCATCGTCGAGGTGAACAGCTTCGGCGGCGAGGATCGGCAGTACCAGGTCGTGCTCGATCCGAAGCGACTTCAGGCCGCGGGCGTCTCCGTGGCACAGGTGATCGACGCGCTCGAGAAGTCGAATGCGAACGCGGGCGGGGGCTACATCGAGCACAACCGGGAGCACTTCGTCGTCGGCACGACCGGCCTCGTGAAGAGCCTCGACGATCTTCGGAACGCCGTGATCGGCGCGACGAACGAAGGCGTGCCCATCACGGTCGCGACGGTGGGCGACGTGAAGTTCGGGCCGAAGCTCCGGCGCGGCGCGGCCTCCAAAGACGGCAAGGGCGAGGTCGTCGTCGGCGTGGCGCTGATGCTGCTCGGCGAAAACTCGCGTACCGTGACCGAGGCGGCCAAGCAGCGCCTCGCGTCGCTCCAAAGCTCGCTGCCGCCCGGGACGCGCATCGAGCCGTTTTACGACCGTTCCGCGCTCGTGAACCGCACCGTGCGCACCGTGGCCACGAACCTCGCCGAAGGCGCCGGGCTCGTGATGCTCGTGCTCCTCGTGTTGCTCGGCAACTTGCGCGCGGGCCTGGTCGTGGCCGCGACCATCCCGCTTTCGTTGCTGTTTGCCGTGATCGCGATGCGGGCGCTCGGGCTCTCCGGGAACCTCATGAGCCTGGGCGCGATCGACTTCGGCTTGCTCGTGGACGGCGCCGTCATCATCGTCGAGAACGCCGTGCGGCGCCTCGGCGAGCAACGAGCCGCGCTGGCGAGGGAGCTCGACGCGACCGAGCGGATCGCCGCCGTGGAGGCCGCCGCCGTCGAGGTGATCTCGCCGAGCGTCTTCGGCGTTCTCATCATCGCGGTCGTCTACGTCCCGCTGCTCGCCCTCACGGGCATCGAGGGCAAGCTGTTTCGGCCCATGGCGACGACCGTGCTGCTCGCGCTCGCGGGCTCCTTTTTGCTCTCGCTCACGCTCGTGCCCGTGCTCACGAGCTACTTCGTGCGTCCCGCCGCGACCCATCGTGAAACCTGGCTCCTGCGCGTCATTTCGGCCGCGTACGACCAACTCCTCGCTCGGGCGCTCCACGCGCGCGTGGCCACGCTCGCTACCGGCGTCATCGTGCTCGCCGGCGCCGTCGCCGTCGCCCTGCGCCTCGGCGCCGAGTTCGTCCCGGAGCTCGACGAAGGCGACATCCTGATCGAAGCGCGCCGGCTCCCGGGCATCGCGCTCACCGAATCGATCGCGACCGACGGCCGCTTGCAGCGAGCCATCTTGACCATCCCGGAGGTGTCCCACGCCGTCAGCAAGACGGGCGCGCCGGAGCTCGCGACCGATCCGATGGGCATGGAGCAATCGGACGTGTACATCGCGCTCAAAGACCCGAGCGCCTGGCGCCCTGGCCTCACCAAAGCCGCGCTCGGGGAAGAGATCGCGCACGCCACCGAAACCGCCGTCCCCGAGGTGAGCGGCGCCCTCTCGCAGCCGATACAGATGCGCACGAACGAGCTCATTGCGGGCGTGCGCGCCGACGTCGCCGCGATCGTCTACGGTCCGAGCATCGACGAGCTCGCACGCACGGGCGAGCAGATTGCCGCGCGTCTCGCGAACGTCGCGGGCGTGGAGGACGTGCGCGTCGAGCAGGTCGCCGGGCTTCGCTACCTCAAGATCGAGCCCGATCGCGCCAAGCTCGCGCGCTACGGCCTCACGGTCGCGGACGTGAACCAAATCACCGAGACGATCGCCGTCGGCCACCGTGTCGGCGACGTCCTCGAAGGCGAACGTCGTTTCGGTATCGTCGTCAAAACCGAGCACGGCTTCGCCGGCGATCTCGACGCGTTGCTCGCCTTGCCCCTCCGCTCGGTGAGCGGGCAGGTGGTCCCTCTCGGCGACGTGGCGAAGCTCGAATTCATCAAGGGGCCCGCGCAAATCAGCCGCGACAGCCAGTCGCGCCGCCTGAGCGTCGAGTTCAACGTGCGCGGCCGCGATCTCATGTCCGCCGTGAACGACGCGCGCGCGGCCGCCCTGCGCGTGAAGCTCCCCACCGGCTACCGAATCGAATGGGGCGGACAGTTCGAGCACTTCGAGGAAGCGCGGGCTCGCCTTGCCGTGGTCGTGCCCCTCGCGCTCTCCCTGATCGGCTTTTTCCTGTGGCTTGCGTTTCGCTCGCTGCGCACCGCCGCCGTCATTTTCCTCAACGTACCGTTCGCTGCCGTGGGCGGGGTCATCGCGCTCTCGGTCCGCGACATCCCATTCTCCATCTCGGCGGGAGTCGGTTTCATCGCACTGTTCGGCGTCGCCGTGCTGAACGGCCTCGTCCTCGTGTCCTTCGCCAAGGAGCTCGAGCGGAGCGGCAGCACCCCTGCCGCAGCGATTCGCGACGCGGCGCGGCTCCGGCTCAGGCCCGTGCTGATGACGGCGCTCGTCGCCTCGCTCGGCTTCCTTCCGATGGCGTTCTCGACCTCGCCGGGCAGTGAAGTTCAACGCCCCCTCGCGACCGTGGTCATCGGCGGGCTCGTCACCGCCACCGTGCTGACGCTGCTCGTCCTCCCCGTCGTCTACAGCCTGCTTTTGACGCGACGCGCGCCCAGCGATGCGCCCCAGCGCGCACGCTGATTCCAACGGTTCCGTCGAATGTGCTCCCGCTCCGACGTGCCATAATCGGACCATGGGAGCAGAGAAGCATCGTGGGGTCGGCGCGCTCGCGCTGCTCGCCGTCGCCGCGGGCTGCGGGGAGTCACGGAGCGGAGCCGAGACGATGACCGAAGACGCGTGTCGCGCGCCGGCGGCGCCGCGCTTCGCCGACTGGCCGATGCCGAACCCGGCCGTGAGCGGGCTGCCGAACCCCATGCGCTACGACTTCAGCCACGCCGGCGTGCTCGTCGACGAGGTGACGGGCCTGATGTGGCAAGCGTTCCCGTCGCCCGAGCTCAGCTGGCCCGATGCCGACACCTATTGCGCCGACCTTCGCGCGCACGGCTACTGCGACTGGCGCACGCCGAGTCGCATCGAGCTCGTGAGCCTCGTCGATTTCAGCGCGACGGATCCGGCCCTCGACCCGCTCTTTCCGGTGGTCGACGGGGAGTTTTTCTCGGCCTCGACGGTCGAGGAGTACCGCTTCGCGCTCGGCTCCGACGGCGCCACGCGCGCGTTCACTGCCACGCAGCTCCCGACTGCGGCGACCCGCTGCGTCCGGCGGGAGCTGCCCATCGAGGTCCCGAAGACGCGCTACGTGATGGCGGGGCAAGCTTCCGACGACCTCGTCGAGGACCAGGCCACGGGGCTCGTCTGGCAGCGCCGGCCGAGCGCTTCGACGCACTCGTTCGCCGGAGCCGAAACGTACTGTGCGGAGCTCGCGCTCGACGGGGGCGGCTTCCGCGTCCCGAGCATGAAGGAGCTTCAGACCGTGCTCGACGAGGAGGCGCCGAACCTCATCGATGCGGCGATCTTCCCGGATTTCCCCGACGCGCCGAGCGTTACGTTCTGGACCTCGACGCCGAGCGCGCGGCTCACCGCTCGCGCCTGGTTCGTCCGCGGCGCGTTCACGCTCGATATCGCGAAAGACGCCGGCCTCGACGCCGAGTACTTCGTACGCTGCGTGCGATAACGCCGAGTCGAGCCCGGCGCTCCGCCAAGCGCAGCGCCCGCTCACCTGAGCCCGTCGAGCCCGTCGCAATCGAGGATGAAGCCGCCGCTCGCCATCTGCTCGCTGCACGTCGCGCCGGCGTTCTCCGCGCAGGCGCAGGCTCCGAGGCACTGGCAATCGGGCGCGCGGCCGTCGCAACCGTCCGGAGCCGGGTAGCAGTAGTCGGGCTTGCCCGGCGCGGTGTTCTTCACGCACGTCATGCCCGTGGGGCACTTGCAATCGCCCGTGGCAAGAACGATCCCGGGGCCGTCCTCCGGGTACTCGCAGCGCGAGCCGCAGCCCTGCGAGCCCACCGGCGCCTCGCAGCCGTTGCTCGGATCGAGGTCGCAATCCGCCCATCCGGAAGTGCACGCCGTGAGGGTGCACAGCCCGTTCTGGCAAGTGCCCGCGCCGCCCGCGAAATCGCAGGAGAGCCCGCAGCCACCGCAGTTCATGAGATCGTAGGCGAGCTTCGTTTCGCAGCCGTTCGCCGGATTTCCATCACAATCGCCGAGCCCGTCCTCGCAGACGAGGGGGTCGGGGCAAGCTCTCAGCGTGCAAGCCCAGCTCCCGTGGAAGCACGTGCAGCTGTTGCAGTCATCGCCGGCGGGCTTCGTCGAGCCCTCTTCGCACGTGCCGCATCCGGTCCCCGCGGGCGGGCACTGCCATTGGCCGTCCATCCCACAGGTGCACGTGCTGCACATGTCGTCCGACGTGCGGACGGCGCCGGGCTTGCACTCCGGGCACTTGCCCGTGTCGCAGTCCCAGGTCGGACCTTCGCCGTGATCCGCACAGACGCAAGTCGTGCACCCGCTCGTCGACACCTCGCCGACGGTGCAATCCGCGCAGCCTCGCTCGTCGCACGCCCAATTTCCCTGCTCGCAGACGCATTTCGTGCAGCCGTCGTCATTGACGCGCGTCTCCCCGGGCTTGCACGCGCAGCCGATCTCCGTGCAGAGCCAGCGACCGGCGTCGTCACAGCTGCACGTGTTGCAGCCGTCGTCGGCCGGCTTCACCTGCCCCGGCATGCACGGACCTGCGTTACCGCCGCCCCCCGTCCCGCTCCCGCTCGGGGGCGGCCCATCGGATGTTTCCCCGCCGTCGCCGCCGCCGCCGGCCGGGTCCTTCAGCTTGCCGACCTCGGAGCTCGACGGAGCGCACGCACCGAGCGTCACCGCGCATCCCCCGACCAGCAGCAGCCCACCAAAGAATCGATTCATGCCATCCTCACCTACCTTTAGGGCAGCGCCCGCACGTCGCCATCAGAAAAAAGAGCATGCCGGTGCGGAATCTCGACGGAGGGTGCGTGAGGCTTCGGAGCCTCGTGCTCGCCTTCCTCGCTGTTTTCTTCTTCGCTGCGAACAGCCACG
>DASUGE010000556.1:0-4056 GCA_036274215.1 Polyangiaceae bacterium
GCCACACCCGGCGTTGCCGCGGGCGGCTTCGGGGGCGGCAAGGCTGGCAAGGGCGGCGTCTGACTCTCGCGTAGGCTCGAGCCATGGCTTCGCTCGACATCCTTTTGACCGGCGCGCTCAGTGAGACGCCGCTCGCCCGCCGCCACGAGCAGACCGTGCGCGGAAAGCTCGTGCGCCCGCCGAAGGCGCTGCCTTGGGACGCATTCAATCGCGCGAAGCACTCGGAGGCGGCCCTCGCGCTCGCGGTGGATCTCTGGTCCGGCCTCGCGCGCGGTGAGTACGCAGCGGTCGGCCTGTTTGCGCACATTGCCGCCGGCCTGAGCTTCACCGGGGCGCCGCTCGACTTCGTGCACGCCGCGACGCAAGTGAGCACCGACGAAACGCGGCACGCCGAGCACTGCGTGCGCATGGCGGCGCTCTGTGCCGGAAGAATCCCCGAAATTTCGCTCGGCACTCACCACCTGCACGCGAACCTCGCGCCACTCATCGACATCGAGGAAGTCGATTTCGCGATGCTCTACTACGCGGCGCTGTCCGAGACGCTCGCGACGGCGCTGCTCGGCGAGTGTCAGCGCCGGGCGCGCGACCGACTGAGCCGCGCCGTTTTCACCGCGGTGCTTTCGGACGAGGTGCACCACGCGCGGCTCGGCTGGTTCTACGTCGCGCATCGCGCTCCGCAATGGTCGCTCGGCGAGCGCCAGCGGCTCGCGGATCGCATGGGCGAGGTCGTCGTCGGCATCGAGCGCGAGTTCTGGATGGGACGCGACGCGCCGCCGGCTGCCGCGCGTTCGGCGCGAGAGCTCGGCATTCTCGATTCGAAGGTTCAGCGCGCGGTCATTCGGGACGTGATGGAAAATGAAGTCTTGCCGGGGCTCGACGCGGCCGGCCTCGGAAGCTCGCGCGCCTGGGCGGTGCGGCGGCGTGGAGCGTCCGCCCCCGCGGGGCGGAAACGGCGCCGTTCGAAGCGGAAATGACGCACTTCGGGCTCGGCGCTCTCGCGGGCCCGCTCGCGCTTTCCGAGCGGCGCTCGCTCGAGCGCTCGCTCGTTAGGCTTCTCGCGTGGCAGGAGCACCTCGGTCGCTTCCCGCGCATCACGAGCGCTCCGGACGCAGCGCCCATCGTCTCGCTTTACGCCGGGGGGCGGCTTCTCGGCTGCTCGTTCAATATCGAGGGGGCGCCCGGCGAGCGCCTCGTGCGCGCTTTCCTCTCGGCGCTCGCAGACAGCCGCTACGGCGGGATCGGCCCCGGCGACCGCGCTCGCTTGAGCGCCCAAGTGGCGTACGCGTTCGAGGTTCGGCGCGTCTCGTTCGATGCGGCGCGGCGCGTGCTCGCGCCGGGCGCGCACGGCGTTGCGATCGCGAACGGCGGCGGCCCGCCGGCGCTCCTCGTGCCTGAAGTGGCGCGCGAGCACGAGCTCGATGCAGAGGGCATGTTTACCGCGCTCGAGCACAAGGCGGGCGCTCCGCGCCATGCCTGGCGGCGTGACGGGCTCTTCCTGTTCACGACCGAGCGAGTGGTCGCGCGCCGCGCGCACGCTCCGTTTACGGCACGGCGCGTCGAGCCCCACGAAGCTTCCGTGCGCTTTCTCGCGGGGCTCGTGGACGCGCGTGGCGCGGTCGCGTTCGGGCGTGAGCCACGCACGGGCGAGGATGTGGGGTCTGGCCCGATGCGCCACGGGCGCGCCGCCGTGGTCGTTCAGGCGCTCGCGACGCACCCGGCGGGACGCGAAGCGGCGGAGCGCGCGCGCCGCTGGCTCGAGCGAGAGCTCCGCGCCGGGCTCGGCCGTGAGCCGCCGAGCGATTGGCCCGATGACAGAGCAGAGGTCGCGGGGACGCTCGCGCTCGCGAAGCTCGGAGGCATCGACGTGGGTGCACCGCTCCGCGAGCTTTCGCGTCACGACGATGTGCTTCACGCGCCCTGGCATGCCGCGCAGGTCGCGCTCGCGCTCGGCGCCGAAACGCCCGAAAAGCTCTGGCGCCGCTCGGTTCAATCGCTCGAGCGGGAGTCTAGGGCGCCCTGGCTCGCGATGGCGGCCGTGGAGCGAGGGGATTCTGCGGTGTTCGAGCGCATCGCGGACGCGCTCGCCGCGAGCGTGCGCGACCACGGGCCACACCGTGGCGGCGTCGGGACCGGCGTCCCCGAGCTGGCGCTCACCGCAGTCACCCTCGAGGCGCTTCAGAGGTCCGATCGCGGACCCATCCGACGGGCGTGCGAGCTCCTCCGAGCATTTCTCGACGAGCATCGGATCCTCGGCGACCTGCTGCCGGAAGCGAGCGCTCCCGAGCGGATGCAGGGCGCGTTTCCGCTCACGCCTGTCCACGGCTTTTTGCGGGCCGACGTGACGGCGCACGCCGTACTCGCGCGTCGCGGCGGCGCCTGAAGCGCCGGGCGCTCAGAGCGCGCCGCCGGCGGAGAGAATCGCGTTGAACCCCACGTTGTCGGAAACTAGGCCCATCGTTGCGGGCCCCGCCGTGAAGGCTCCAAAAAAATGCTTCGTCCCGACCGACACCTGGGGGCCTGCCGCGAAATCCCAGATGCGCCCGTTCGGGAGGTACTTTGGCCCCGCGAGACGAACACGCGCCTGCCCGTCGACGCCCAGCCAAACGAGACGACTAACGTCGTAGCCGAGGCGTAGGCGCCCTTCGGCGTCCGCCTCGCCTGCCGGTCCCGTGCCGAACCCGGCGAGCGCGTTCGTGTCGAGGTGCCATCCCGAATCGTCGAACGAAACCAAGAAGCCCCCTTCGATTTCGCTTTCGATCTCGTCGCCGTGCGGGCCCACGCCGAAACCCTCGGCCTTCCACTTGCCGAGCGCTCCGAGCGCCCAACCGGCCGCTTCGCCACCGAGGAGCCTGCCGATGAGCGCAAGAGACGGCGTGAACCGACCCGAAACGTCACGCGGGGCGTCCCCGACGATCGTCAGACGATCGATCGGTGAGCCCCATGCAGTGACGCCCCCGCCGAGAGACGTATCCTGACCGGAAGCGGCAAGGCCGAGCCCGTACCCGTACGCTCCGACTGTCTTCTCGGGGGCGCCTTTCGCGTCGTAGGCGTAGGCCGTGATGGGGACCTCCGACTTCGCGTCGCGGGGTTTTTCTTTGGTCTTCTCGCCGCCCGCCTCGCCATCGTCTTTCGGGCGGGTCGGCATGGTTTGCGCGCCGGTGAGCTCCGGCTGCTGGGCGGCTGCGCTTAGTGACAGCGAGGTCGCCGCGGTAGAGCACGCCGTGACGGTTTTTAGGACGCGGAGGGCTCGCCGAAAAGTCATGTGGTCGCGATTGCTACTCCATGCACGACGCGAGCGCCTCGTTCTCCGAAGCGCAGCCCTTGTCGGCCTTGCACACGTCGTCCTGATCGTCGAGGCAGCTCAGCGCGTCTTCGTACAGGCTCTCGCAGCCGGCCGCTTCTGCCTTCTTCTCGGCATCCTCACAAGTCTTTTCGCAGTTCACGTCCTTGTCGGCCCCTTCGCAACCCTTTTGATCCTCGCAGAGCGCGGCACAGTCCGCGCCACAACCCACTACGAAAAAAGCCAACGAGAGAACAGACACCACCATCGAGCTCCGCTTCGTCATTCCCAACACTCCGTTCGGGGATTCCCCGTCAGGGCGCATTCCATTTCAGTGGTCATGAACGCAATCGGCCGAGTAATTCGAGCCTGGCCGTCATTAACGATGGAGGAGCAGGCGCACGCGCTCCTTCCAAAAATCGCCATAGCAGAAAGCTCTCGTGAGAATGTCGGCCCGGAGCCGATATCACGCGCTGCCCTCGGCCTTGGCTTCTACGATCCGGCGAGCCGCCAACCGCTCACGGCAGCGGGTCGATGCAGGTGCCGGGCTCGGCGTAGCAACGATTGTTCACGCAGTAGCCTTCGCAGTTGTAGGTGTGCCCGCAAGACCGGCGCTCACAGAACCCATCGCCGTTGCATGCGAAATTCGGCCCGCAGGTTCCCGCGTCCGAGCAGGGCTTCGGCGCGCAGCGGTGATCGCTTCCGCACACTTCGGGCTCGCCGCAGTCGGAGTCGGAGATGCAGCCGGGCTCGCAGACGCGCTGGCCGCAATGGCC
>DASUGE010000557.1:0-5831 GCA_036274215.1 Polyangiaceae bacterium
TCGGATGCGCCGAGCGCCGCAGCCGGCGCGAGCCCGAGCGGTTTCGACGCCGGCGCGCCGTACGTCGCGCTCGCGCTGCACCCCAAGCTGCCGCGCCCGGAGCACGAGTCGGGTCGCGCCGTGGCCATCGTGGTCGACACGAGCCGCTCGATGCTCGGCTCGAGCTACGATCGCGCGAGCGCGCTCGCGGTGCGGCTTGCCGGCGAGCTCGACGAATCCGACAGGCTCACCGTGCTCGCGTGCGGCGTGGACTGCGAGGTGCTCGGTGCGGGCTCTGGGCTCGCCCCCGGACCGGCGACGGCCGCGCGGGTTCGCACGTTCCTTGCGCGGATCACGCCCGAGGACGCGTCCGACGTCGTCGGCTCGGTCGAGCGGGCGCTCGGCGAGCTGCGCGGTGCGGCCGGCGCGACGCGACGCGTGATTTACCTCGGCGACGGCGCCGCGACCGTCGGGCAGGTGAAGCCCGGGAGCATCGAACGCGCGGTCGGACGGGGGATTTCGCGGATCCCGGCGGCGCTCGTCGCGGTCGCCGTCGGGTCGGAGTCGGATCCGGCGACGCTCGACGCGCTCGCGCGGGGCGGAGACGGCGTGATGCTGCCGTACTCGCCCGGACGCTCGCTCTCGGAGATGGCGTACGCCGTGCTCGGCGCGAGCTACGGCAATGCGCTCGCCAGCGTCAGCGTGACGCTGCCCGAGGGGCTCGGCGCCGTGGCGCCCGCGCGGCTGTCGTCGATCCCGGCCGGGGGCGAGGCATACGTGCTCGCGCGCATGAACAACGCAGAAACGACGGGCGACGTCGTGCTCCGCGGTCGCGTGGGGGGAAAGCCCTTCGAGCAGCGCTATCCGATCGCGTTGAAGGCAAGCACGGCTTCCGGCAATGCGTTCGTGCCGCGGCTCTACGCGGCGGCGCGCCTCGCCGATCTCGAGCGCGAGGGGACGGACGCGGCCAAGGCGGAGGCGATCGCGCTCTCGACGCGCTTCAGCGTCGCGAGCCGCTACACGTCGTTGCTCGTGCTCGAGAGTCCGGCGATGTTTCGGGCGTTCGGGCTCGAGAAGGCGACGAGCGCCGGCTCGTTCACGGGCGACGAGGCCGCCGAGAGCACGAGCGCCGAGGGAACCGAGCAGGTCGACGGAGCCGACGACGAGCCGGCGGCGGAAGGTCGCGCAGCAGCCCGAAACAAGCCCGGAGAGAGCTCGCGCTTCTCCTCGCTCGGCGGCGGCGCGCCGGCGGGCGCATTGGGCGGCTTGGCCGAGACGGCGCAGAGCACCGATGCCGAGCCGAAGAAGAAGAGTGCCCAGAAGGCGGAGCCGAATTTCGCTCCGGGACCACCCGTGCCCACGGCCGCGCCGGCGCCCGCCGCGAAACCGGCGCCCCTGAGCCCGCGGGCCATGGGAAACACCGGCGCCGACGTGCTCGAGCTCGAGGGGCCGCGCGACGAATGGCGCGAGCGGCCGCGCCGCATGATTCCGATGCGACGCATCTGGGAACGCGCCGGCGAGGTGTTCCCCGCGAGCGAAAAACTTCCCAAGAACCTCGCGCTCGACGACTCGAAGGCGCGCGCGCAGGCCGAATACGACGACAACCCGAACCGCCGCGACGCGCTCAAGAAGCTGTTCGTCGTCCTGTTGCGTGCCGGGCTCGTCGAGCAGGCGGCGCCACTCGCCGAGCACTGGGCGGAGAAAGAGCCGCTCGACGCCGAAGCGCTCACGGCGCGCGCCGACGTGCTCGCCGCGCGTGGCGAGCGGGCGCAAGCCATTCGCGTGCTCGGGAGCGTGCTCGACGCGAAGCCGGGCGACATCGCTTCCGCGAAACGACTCGCGCGGCTCGAACGCTGGGCGGGACGACCGGGGCTCGGCTGCCGCTTCAGCGTCGCCATCGCCGAGCAGAGGAGCTCGGATGCGGCACTCCTCGCGGACGCGGTGCGCTGCGCGCGCGAGACCCTCGACGGCGCCGTCGCGAGCGAGCTCATCGAGAGCGCGGCACCAGCGACGCGCACGGCCGCAGAGAAGCTACTCGCGGGACCGCGACCCGACGACCAGGAGCTCCGCGGCGACGTTCGCCTCGAAGCCCATTGGCAAGGCGACGCCGACCTCGATCTGGCGCTCGTCGATCCGGACGGACATCGGGTCTCGTGGCTCGGCGCCCCGACGCGCGGCATCATCAGCGCGCGAAACGCCACGAGCCAGCGCGAGGAAGCGCTCGCGCTGACGGGCGCGAAGGCGGGCGACTACGCGCTCGAGCTCGTGCGGAGCAGCGGAACCGCCCCGAGCAGCGGCGAGGTGACGGTGAGCATCGCCGGCACGACACGCCGTCTCCCGTTCACGATCGACGGGCCACGCGTGCGCATCGGGTACGCGCGCATCAGCCTGCACCCGCGGCTCGTCCCGCTCTGAGCGCTCGCGTCAGCTCGGCAGCTTGACGCTGTCGAGGAGCTTGTAGAAGGTCGCCTTGGCGGCCGCGACGGTCGCCTTCGGCCCGGTGAGCTTGAAGAAGTACGGGCCGCCCGGCGTCTCGACGATGGCGCCGAGCAGAGCGTAGCCGCCCTTGAGCTTCGCGTCGGGCTTCGGGGGCATGCCCATCGCGCCCGCGGCAAAGCTCGCCGACTCGATCTCCACGGTGTGCGTGACGAGCCCGTTCGACGAGCGATCGGCGCGCTTCACGTCCTCGAGCTTGGCGTCGGGGAATTGCTTCACCCAGCGATCCACGTTGGCTTCGACCGCGCCGCCCTGGCCGGGGCCGAAGTAGAAGACGCCGAGCTCCGCGTCCTCCTTCTCGCCTACGGCGTGGGGGATCACGTACGTCGCCTTGCGCATCGAGCTACCGCGCTCGGTGCGTTTCCATTCTGGCGGATCCACCCACGTGACTTGCGAAGGCAGCGGCGTGTGCGCCGCAGGGGACGCTTGCCCGCTCGCCTTCGACTGAGGAATCAACGAGGGGCCGACTTTGTTCGTCGGCTCCGGCGCCTTCTTGCAGCCGAAGACCGCGAGAGCGACGAGGACGGGAACGACTATGCCTGCGCGTCGGTGCACGCGTCCCGTATAGCATGCATCGTTCTCGCATGATACGAGGCTCGGGATGAGCATCACCGCGGTGCGGCCCATGTATTGGGCCATCTTCGGAGCCGTCGTGCTGCTCTCGCTGCTGCTCGACCGTGCCGTGTTCGGCGGGCCGAAGCCGCGCGTTTCGTTCCGAGAAGCGCTGATTCGCAGCGTCTTCTTCGTCTGCGTCGGGCTCGGCTTCGGCGCCGTCATCTGGGTGGCGGAGGATGGGAACCTCAACGCCGTCTTCACCTACCTCCTCGCCTACGTCGTGGAGGAGTCGCTCTCGGTCGACAACCTGTTCGTCTTTCTCGTGCTGTTCACGTACTTCCGCGTGACGGAAGCGCAGCAGCAGCGCGTGCTCGTGTGGGGCATCGCGGGCGCGATCGTGATGCGCGCCGTGTTCATCTTCCTCGGCAGCGAGCTCTTGCACCGCTTCCAATGGATGATCTTCGTCTTCGGCGGTTTCCTGCTCGTGACGGGCGCGCGGCTCCTCTTCAAAAAGGACGAGGAGGTGAACCCCGAAGACAACATCGCGCTCAAGCTCGCCCGCCGCTACCTCCGGACCACGACCGAGACGAACGGCGACAAGTTCTTCATCGTGAAGGACGGCAGGCGCTACGCGACGCCGCTGTTTCTGGTGCTGGTCGTGGTCGAGTTCACCGATTTACTGTTCGCCGTCGATTCGGTACCCGCCGTGCTCGCGATCTCGAACGACGTATTCGTCGTGTACACGTCGAATATCATGGCGATTTTGGGCCTACGTGCGCTCTACTTCCTACTGGCCGGCATGATGAGCCGCTTCCAGTATCTGGGCACGGGCCTCGCCGTCATCCTGATCCTGATCGGCGCGAAGATGGTCGCTTCTCCTTACTTTCACGTGTCTTCCCTGCACTCGCTCGTCGCGATCGGCGCCGTCCTCGCCATCGCCGTCATCGCTTCGCTCCTGAAGAGTCCGAAGCAATCGGAGCAAGAATGACGAGCGCGGTCTTCGCCGAACGCTCGAGCGGCGTGCTGCTCCACGTCACGTCCCTGCCCGGGCCCCACGGCGGCGGCGACCTCGGACCCGCAGCGCACCACTTCGCCGAGTTCCTGGCGCGCTCGGGCCAACGCTACTGGCAGATGCTACCGGTCGTGCCGCCCGGCGGCGGCGACTCGCCGTACGACAGCCCCTCCGCTTTCGCCGGCAGCCCTTGGCTCGTGAGCCTCGAGCTGCTCGCGCGTGCCGGGCTACTCGACGCGGAGGACCTGGTCGCGCCGGGCCGCCTGCGCGAGGCGCCGCGCACGCTTTACGAGTCCGGACGGCGCTTCCGCCAGCGCCGCCTAAAAAAGGCGTTCGCGCGCTTTTTACAGCGTCCAGAAGCCCGGCGCGAGCTCGACGCCACGCTCGACGCGCAGCGCGGCTGGCTGCCGGACTATGCGCTCTTCGGCGCGCTCAAACGCGCGCACGGGGGTAAGCCGTGGACGGCGTGGCCCGGCGCGCTCGCGCGCCGCGACCCGTCGGCGCTCGAGCAGGCGCGGCGGGAGCTCGCGTCCGATTTCGAGTTCGAGGTGTTCGTCCAGGGCGAGTTCGCGAAGCAGTGGTCCGCGCTCCGGCGCCACTGCAACGAGCTCGGGGTGCGCCTGCTCGGAGACGTGCCGATGTTCGTCGCGCACGATGCCGTCGACGTTTGGGCCAACCAATCGCTCTTTCTGCTTCACCCCGACGGGAGCAAACGCGTCGTCGCAGGCGTGCCGCCGGACTACTTCAGCGCCGACGGCCAGCTCTGGGGCAATCCGATCTACGACTGGGAGCGCCTCAAGGAGACCGGCTACGCGTGGTGGATCGCGCGCCTCCGCACGACGCTCGAGCGCTTCGACGCGCTCCGCCTCGACCACTTCATCGGATTTCACCGCTACTGGGAGGTGCCGGCCGGCGCTTCCTCGGCCAAAGACGGCCATTTCGTCGAGGCGCCCGGGCAGGATTTCCTCGGCCGCCTGCGCGACGCGCTCGGTAGCCTGCCCTTCGTGGCGGAGGATCTCGGCGTGATGACCGACGGCGTCGTGCGCCTGCGCGACGACTTCGAGCTCCCCGGCATGCGCGTCCTCACCTTCGCCTTCGGCGGCGATTGGCGCGAGTACCAGCCGCATCGCTACCCTCGGCGCGTGGTGGCGTACACCGGCACGCACGACAACGACACGCTGTGCGGTTGGCTCGACTCGTTCGAGCGCGAGCGCGATCCGCGCCGCCGCGCCGAGCTCGAAGGCGAACGCAAGCGCGCCCTCGCCTACGCGGGCAGCGACGGCACCGACGCGCACTGGGACCTCGTGCGTACGCTGGTCGCCTCCGTCGCCGACACCACCATCTTCCCGCTTCAAGATCTCCTCGGCCAAGGCACCGAAGCGCGCATGAATGTCCCCGGAGTCGCCCACGGCAACTGGACCTACCGAGTCCGCGCCGACGCTCTCACCCCCACGCTCGCCGAACGCCTCGCGCATCTCTGTGACGTCTACGAGCGAATCCCCCAAGGCATTCGCCGCACCCCGTAACCCCATGAGCGAGGCCGTCCGTCCGCGCATCCCGAGAAGCCTCGCGCGGCTCGCCCTCCTCCTCGCCCTTCCCCGCCTAGCCCTCGCGCAACCCGCACCGGCGCAAGCGCCCGCGCCGCCGCCCCCCTCCGCCTCCGCTCCTCCCTCAACCCCACCCACTCCCACTCCCTCTCCCCCTAGCCCTAGCCCTAGCCCTGACCCGAGCGCTCCGCCCAGCGACGCTCCCGCTCTGCCTCCCGCTCTGCCTCCCGCTCCGCCTCCCG
>DASUGE010000558.1:0-8048 GCA_036274215.1 Polyangiaceae bacterium
TACTTCCGTGAAGGCGACGCGCTCGGGCTCGCGGGTCTCCTCGCTCGCGAGCCCGAGCAACGCTACGCGGCGCACGCCGTGGGTCGTGCCGAGGTGGTGCGCGTCAGCGGCGAGGCGCTCGGGCGCCTGTTCGCGCGCTACCCGGACGCGTACCCGAAGCTCCTCGCCGGAGCCACGGAAGCCGAACGGCTCGCCCGCTCGGCCGAGGTCGGCGTCGGACCGATGAATTTCGCGCTCGACGTGCCGCTGAGCGCGCTCGCCGGGCGTCCGAGCGGCGCACCGATGCCGTCCGGCATCGGCCGCGTCTCGAACCCGCCGAGCCACGATCGGCTCTCGTCGGCGCGCTCGCTCGGCAGCACGCGCCAGAAGCTCGAAGCCGGCGTGTTCGTCGAGGAAGGCATCGCGAAAGGGCGTGAGGTCCTGGTCGTCGATCAGAACCTCTGCACGAGCTGCGGCAATTGCATCGACGCCTGCGAACGCCGGCACGGGACGAGCCGCCTGCAGCTCCGCGGCCTCCAGGTCGAGAACTACATGTTCCCGACGGCGTGCCGGCATTGCGCCGATCCGGCGTGCCTGCTCTGCAGCGTGAGCGGCATCGTGCGGCTGCCGAGCGGCGAGATCCAGATCGTGGAGGACAACTGCATCGGCTGCGGCGCGTGCGCCGAGCGCTGCCCCTACGGCAATATCAGCATGCACGCCGTGACTCGGCAGAAGCGCGGCTTCTTCCCGAGCCTGTTCGATTTCCTGGTGAAGGGCGCCACGCGCGAGCGCGCCCTCGACGCCATCGATCCGAAGACCGAGCGCATCGCCGTGAAGTGCGACCTCTGCGCCGGCCACGCCGATCACGCCTGCGTGACGGCGTGTCCCGTGGGCGCCAATTTCCGTGTCGATCCGGGGGATCTCGTCGAGAAGCGCTGAGCCTCATGGTTTCCCCCGCCCCGTCGATCCGTCTCGCGCGCAAGCGCCGCTTGCTCGAGCGCCATTTTCCCTGGCTCTTCCTGGCGTTCTCGAGCGCGGTCGGGCTCGCGGGGTTCGTGCTCCTGCTCGACGGCGGGCGCCTGGCGACGCTCGAGGGCCTCGAGCCGATCGTGCGGGGCTACACGCCCGCCGGCGTGCTGCTCGGCCTCGGCTCCGTCTTGCTCTCGTTCTTGACGTTCGTGTACGCCTTTCGCAAGCGGGGGCTGCAGGAGCATCTGCCATTTGGCCGCTCGACCCTTGCCACCTGGCTTTGGTCGCACGTCTACCTCGGCCTCCTCGCGCTCGTGCTCGCGCTCGCGCACGCCGGTTATGGCGCGCTCACGAGCCAATTCTCGACGGGCAAGGCGCTCTTGCTCCTGCTCGCGCTGCTCGTCGGCAGCGGCGTCCTCTGGCGGCTCATCTACGCGGTCGTACCGGCCGCCGCGGCGAAGAGCGTCGGCAACTACTCGGCGGCGGCGAGCCGCGCGCGCGCCGAAGCGTGCGCGGTCGAGATCGAGAAGATCGCCGCCGGGTCCTCGGCGCGCTTCCGTGAGCTCAAAGCCTGGGTGATGCCCCGCACGCCCTCACCCGCCGAGCTCGCCCAGGCGCTCGCGTCGTTGCCGCCCGAAGAGCAGGCGGCCTTCAGCGAGCTCGCCACGCTGGCGGCGACCCGCCTCGAAGCCGTCTCGCGCGAGCGCCGCCAGGAGAGCTACGTGCGCTGGCTGCAGGGCCTCCGCGTGCTGCACGTGCCGCTCGGCCTCTTGTTCGTGCTCTTGATCCCGCTGCACGTGATCGTTGCGTACGATCTACCGGCGCGCTTCCTCGACCCCCGCATGGTGGGCGGCTCCGCGCTCGGCGGTTTCGAGCCGTCGACCACCTGCGCCGGGTGCCACCAAGACATCTACGACGCGTGGAAGCACTCCATGCATGCGCACGCGATGACGAGCCCGCTCATGATCGCGCAGGCGAATCAGGTCGCACAGCGCGTGCTCCACGCCCTGCCCGGACCCGACCCGAAAGAAGCGTGCGTCGCCTGCCACGGCCCGATCGGCACCATGCTGACCGAGGGCAACACGCTGCCGCTGCCCGCCGGAAAGCTGAGCGATCGCGCGCTGCTCGACGACGGCGTCGGCTGCGCCGTCTGCCACCAGTGGCAGGGCACGTCGCACTCGGGCGGCGCTGCGCTCACGCGCTTCCAAGCCGGGCTCGAGCCGGGGCGCACGTTCTACGGCCCCTACGGCGACGCCGTCGGCAACGCCTTCCACCGGAGCGAAAAGAGCGCGCTCTTCTCGCACCCCGAGGAGCTCTGCCGAAACTGCCACAGCGTAGAGCTCGACATGAACGACGACGGCCGCTTCGATCGCGGTACCGATCTCGTGCTGCAGACGCTGTACGAGGAGTGGGAGGTGTACGCGAAGGCAGGCGGCGCTTCCTGCGTCGACTGCCACATGCCGCGCGTGCGGGGTGGCAAGCGCGCCGCGTCGGGCGCCGCGATCCCGTTCGAGCAGGATCAGGACGCACCGCCGCGCATCTTGCGCGATCACTCGTTCGTCGCCGTCGACTACCCGCTCGACGATCCCAGTGCGCGCCAAGCGCTCGATCGGCATCGCGTCCCGCTCCTCAGGAGCGCCGCGACGCTCAGCGTGCCGAACGAAAGCGTGAAGAAAACCGCGAACGACGTGAGCTTCGCCGTGACCGTCGCCAACACCGGCACCGGGCACTACCTGCCCGGCGGCTTCGCGTTCGTGCGACAGATGTGGCTCGAGGTCACGGTCGCGGATGCCGCCGGCAAGCTGCTCGCGAGCTCCGGCAAGCTCCAGAAGCTCGAGGACGATCTGTGCGATTCGACGATCGTGGACGATCCGGAAAATCCGATGCGACCCCTGCTCGTGGGCTGCACGTCGGCCGACGCTGCGCTCGTGAACTTCCAGCAGATGCTAGTAGACAAGATCGAGGTGGCGCGCGACGCATCGGGCGCGGTCCTCACGGGCCTCCGCGGCGAACGACTCCTCGCGCGCTCGGCCGGGTCGCGCGAAGCCGTCCTCCAGGAGCTCAAAGGCGGCCCGGTGCCGCGCGCCCGCAAAGCGACCGGCAAGCCCGTGCCGCCGCTCCCGCCCGGGGAAGCTGCCACCTTCCCGTATCGGCTCGCTGTCCCTGACGGGAGCGCGCCGGCGCGCCTCGAGGTCCGACTCCTGTTTCGGGTCGCGTCGCCCTACTTCCTGAGGGCCCTCGGCCGGGAGCAGCCGCCCGGCGAGAAGCCGCGGCTCGAGGCCCTCATTCCCGAGCTGGTCGTGACGGAGATGGGAAAAGTCGAGCTCGACTTGTAGCGGAGTAACGGAAATTTCTTTGCAATTTGACGGGAATCCCCGCTCGGGGGAAGCTCCATGACCTCGTCGCCCGGTACCCGCCTTGGCCCTGCTTTCCCCGCGCATGCTCGGTTGGTTCGCCCTCGGCGCACTGGCATGCAGTAACACCGTGGGCGGAACGCTCCCGGGTCAGCCCTCTCCGGCGGCCGGAGCCGGTGGGACGGGAATGACCACGGGCGGCAGCGCGGGGACGAGCATGGGCGGCGGCGGAGCCGGCGGCGCGCTCACCTGCTCTTCAGTAAGCACGGGCGTCGCGCCACTCCGGCTGCTCACGCACATTCAGTACGACAACACGGTGGCGGACCTGCTCGGCGACACCACGCATCCGTCCTCGCAGTTCCCGGCCGAAAACGAGGTCAACGGCTTCACGAACAACGTCGCGGCAAACCAAGTCAATCCCCGCTTGGTCGAGGCGTATCAGACCGCCGCGGAATCGCTCGCCGCCACGGCCGTCGCGAGCCGGCTCGCCACGCTGGCTCCCTGCGCGACCGACGAGCAGAATGGCGACTGCGGGCGCGACTTCATCGCGGCTTTCGGCGCGCGCGCCTTCCGCCGCGCGCTCACGACGGACGAGCAAACCATCTTCGCCAAGCTCTTCGACGCGACGCTGAGCCAGGGCTACCCGAAAGCCATCGAGCTTACGTTGCGGGCGATGCTGCAATCGCCGCAATTCCTCTATCGCGTCGATGCGGTCCACGCCGCTACGCCGGAGTCCGGCGCGATGACGCTCGGTCCGAACGAGATGGCCTCGCGCCTCTCGTACTTCCTCACGAACACGACGCCGGACGCCGCGTTGCTACAGGCCGCCGCCTCGAACCAGCTCGGCACGGACGCGGAGCTCGAGACACAGGCACGTCGCCTGCTCGAGACCGCGCGCGCTCGCGAGATGGCGCGCGATTTCGTCGGGCAATGGCTCGGCCTGCAGCGCCTCGACGGTGCGGCGCGCCAGGCGACCGACGTGACCTACGGCGCGACGGAGCTCGTGCCCGACTGGAAGGACACGCTCGGCAAGTTCCTCGACGACGCGATGTGGAACGACGGCAACGTGTCGGCGCTCATGACATCGCCGAAGCTGTTCCTCACGCCCAAGCTCGCGACGCTCTACGGGCAGGCGGTCCCGACCGATCCGAACCTGCCCGTGACCGCCGGTAAGGAGCGCAGCGGCCTCCTCACGCAGCCCGCGATCCTCGCGCTCTTGGCGCACTCCGATCAGTCGGCGCCGGTGCTGCGCGGCGTGTTCGTGCGCGAAAAGATCCTGTGCTTGCAGGTCGATCCGCCGCCGCCCAACGTCGTCGTCGTGCCGCCGATGGTGGACCAGACCGGGACGACGCGCGAGCGCTTCGCCCAGCACACCGAGCAGGAAGCTTGCCGCGGTTGCCACGCGGCGCTCGACGGCATCGGCTTCGGCTTCGAGCGCTACGATCAGCTCGGCCGCTACCGCGAGATGGAGAACAACCAGCCCGTCGACGACTCCGGCGAGGTGCTCGACACGCTCGATCCGCTGCTCGACGGCACGTTCCACGGCGCGGTGGAGCTCGCCGGCAGGCTCGCGAACGACGCGGGCGTGCGCGATTGCATCGCGACGCAGTGGTACCGCTACGCGATGGGCCGGGTGGAGGACAGCTCCGACCTCTGCAGCTTGCAGCAGGTGAAGACGCGTTTCTCGGCCGGCAACGGCCAGTTCCGCGACCTGCTCGTCGGCATCGTGCTGAGCGACGGGTTCCGCTACCGCCCGGCCATGGAGACGACCCCGTGAGCGCACGCCGCCTCAATCGCCGCCTCTTCCTGCGCGCCGCCTCCGGCATGGCCGTCGCGGTGCCGCTCCTGCCGTCGCTGATGGCACGCGGGCAAACGGCGGCGCCCATCCGCCGCTTCGTGACGATGTACACGCCGAACGGCCAGATCCACAGCGCCTGGTGGCCGACGGGCACCGACTCCGCCATCACGCTGAACGAGATCCATCAGCCGCTCGTCAAGCACCAGAGCCGGCTCACGCTGCTGAAGAACGTCGACCTGAAATCGGCCGCGGGCGGACCGGGCGGACCGCACCAGCGCGGCATCGGCACGCTGTACACGGGGCAGCAGCTTCAAGACGGCGAGTTCGTCGACGGCTGCGGCTCACGCGCCGGCTGGGCCAACGGCATCAGCATCGACCAGGCGATCGCCGCCCAGATCGGCCAGAGCACGCCTTACGCGAGCCTCGAGCTCGGCGTGCGCGCGACGGAGAACGACGTGCAGGGCCGCATCGCCTACTCGGCCGCCGGCGCGCCGCTGCCGCCCATGCTGCAGCCGCTCGACGTCTACAACCGCATCTTCAAGGACCTGGTCGTCCCCGACCAGAACGGCCAGATGCCGCCCGATCCGATGCTCGCGGAGCGGCGCAGCGTGCTCGACACCGTGGGCGATCAGCTCGCGGCGCTCGAGACCAAGGTGTCGAGCGAAGACAAGCAAAAGCTCAAGGCGCACCTCTCGCTCGTGCGCGACGTCGAGCGCCGGCTCTCGCAGGTGCCCCTCACTTGCAGCAAGCCGAACGCCCCCGGGGCGCTCGATCCGAACAGCGAAACCGACATGCCGATGATCGCGCAGCTCGAGATCGACCTCCTGTCGATCGCCTTCGCTTGCGATCTCGCGCGGGTCGCGAGCTTCGAAATCTCGACGGGCCTGAATCGCATTCGCTACCCGTGGCTCAACAGCATGGGCGAAGGCCACCCGCTCTCGCACATGGATCCCGAGGATCCCGACTCCCACTCGCAGCTCGTCGCGCGCGCACAGTGGCACGCGGGTCTGATCGCGCGCCTCTTCGACAACTTGGCGGCGATCTCGGAAGGTGACGCGACGATCGCCGACAACACACTGCTCGTGTGGTGCACCGAGGTGTCGGAGGGCAACGTCCACTCGCACACCAACATGCCCTTCCTCCTGATGGGCGGCGGCTGGCATTTCAGGACCGGCCGGCTCGTCGACGCCGGCGTGACGGACTCGGCGACCGGACAGCTCAAGAGCGCCTCGCACGTGGACCTGCTCGTGACGCTACAGAACGCCATGGGCGTCGAATCGGAGACGTTCGGGCTGCCCGCGTTCGTCACGGGCCCGCTCCAGGCGCTCGCCTAGCGCGCCTCGTCGAAAGCGATGCGGAGCCTGCTTCTCCGCCTCGTGCGCTCGGGCGGCGCAGGAGCGGTCGCCACCGTCGCCGATCTCCTGGCGCTCACCATCCTGAAGGAGGGGTTCGGGATTCGCCCCGAGGTCGCTAGCGTGCCCGCGCTCACGCTCGGAACGCTTCTCATGTTCTTCGCGCAGAAGCATTTCGTCTTTCAGAGCAAGGGCGGCTCGGTCGCGCGCGAGCTCGTCCTCTTCGGCCTCGTTCAGGCAGGCGGCTACGTCCTCACGCTCGTGGGGTACGATGCCGCGTTGCGTTTCGTACCGTGGCTCGCCGCCCATTACCTCGTGGCGCGGCTCGTCGTCACGAATCTGGTCTGGGTCGCCTACAGCTTTCCCCTGTGGCATTGGGTGTTTCGGGGTCGTGCCGTGGACAAACCCCTGCTCCGTCCTTAGCCTCTACAAAACTATGGGAAATAGCGCCGCACCCGGCCCGCAGGCCCCCCCGCCTGCCGGGCGCCCCGCCTGGTACACGTGGCTCGTCCTCGGCGCGCTGCTGCTCGGCTCGTGGACGCTGACCCACTACTTCTCGACGAACACGGCGGAACCCCCGCTCGCGTACTCGGCGTTCTACAAGTCCGTCGACGCGGGAGAGGTGGAGAAGGTCACCATCAAGGGCCAGACCGTCACCGGCTCGTTCAAGAAGCCGGTCCCCATCGCCGGCCGACCGAGCAAGCAGTTTCGCACGCTGCTGCCCTCGCAGGAAGATCGCGACCTCATGCCGCTGCTCCGCTCGAAGGGCATCACGGTCGACGTTCGAAGCGAAGAGCAGCCGGCGATCGTGCAGGTGCTGCTCTCGTTCTTGCCGTTCCTCCTGATCATGGGCGGGCTCATGTGGCTGTCGCGCCGGGCGTCGAACATGGCGGGCGCCGGTGGACCGCTCGGGATGATCCGCGGCCGTCCGCGGCGCTTCGAGAAGGAGAGCGAGGTGCCCGTCCGCTTCGACCAGGTGGCGGGCCTGCAGTCGGCCAAGCGCGACTTGCAGGAAATCGTGCAGTTTTTGAAGGAGCCGGAGCGGTTTCGGCGGCTCGGCGGCAAGGTGCCGCGCGGCGTGCTGCTCGTGGGCCCCCCCGGCACGGGCAAGACATTGCTCGCGCGCGCCGTCGCGGGCGAGGCGGGCGTGCCGTTCTTCTCGATCAACGGCTCGGAATTCATCGAGCTCTTCGTCGGCGTCGGCGCTTCGCGCGTGCGGGAGCTGTTCGAGGAATCGAAGAAGGTCGCCCCCGCGATCGTCTTCATCGACGAGATCGACGCCGTGGGCCGCTCGCGCGGTGCCGGGCTCGGCGGCGGCCACGACGAGCGCGAGCAGACGCTGAACCAGCTGCTCTCGGAGATGGACGGCTTCTCCCGCAACGATCTCACGATCGTGCTCGCGGCGACCAACCGGCCCGACGTGCTCGACCCTGCGCTCCTCCGTCCCGGTCGCTTCGATCGCCGCGTGATCATCGACCGGCCGGAGCTCGCTGCGCGCCGCGCGATCCTCGACGTGCACACCAAGGACAAGCCGCTCGCGGGCGACCTGAACCTCGACGAGATCGCGGGCAATACGCCCGGCTTTTCGGGCGCCGA
>DASUGE010000559.1:0-7972 GCA_036274215.1 Polyangiaceae bacterium
GCAGCGCCGGAAACCAGGGACCGAAGCGGCGCGTCGGTCGATTCTCGAGCAAGGTGTAGATCATCACCAGCGCGAGCCACAGCATGGGCAGCTCGTCGAGCATCTGAAGCTCGAAGCGAAGCGTGGCGTGAAAAGCGACGCTGCCGATTCCGACGGCTAACAGCGCGAGGAACGCGACGATGAACCGACGCTCCAGCACGCGGCGGTGAAACCAGGCGCCGAAGAGCCCCGCGAGCAGGATGACCAAGCTCGACAGCGTGTTGAAAAGCTCGCAAATGTAGGGCGAGTAGCGATAGTTCGCCTCGCACCAGTCCACACTCGAGGTCGGCGCGCCCCAGAACCCAGGCGAGGGGGCGTTGAGCAAGAACATGCCCTCGCGTCTTTAGCAGCGGCGCACGGCCAGCGGAACCGCTGGACGGCGCGTCCGGGCTCGCCGAGGCAGGTCCGGTCTCGTCCGCGGTTGGCTGCTGCTACCGCAAGAGCTCGCGCGCCGCCCAGATCACGGGCGCCTGGCCGTGGCCGTCGCCCGTGAGCTTGTTGAGCGCCATGTATTCCGCGGCGCTGGCCTTGTACCAGGTGCCTTCGCAGATGCCGCTCACGTCGCCGTTGGCGTTGATCTTCGTTTGGATGCCCGCCCACGCCTTCTTGATGACGGGCACGTAGGTCGCGGCATCGAGAATGCCGCTGCGGACACCCGAGATCATCGCGTAAGTGAACATGGCCGAGCCCGAGGTCTCTTCCCAGTTGGCCGAATTGCTGCCCTGATCCAAGACCTGGTACCAGAGCCCGTTCGGGCCCTGAACCTTGACGAGCCCGTCCATCATCTTCTTGTAGCCGGTCTCGATCGTCGCGCGATCCTTGGACGTGGACGGCAGGTCGCGCATGATCTCGGCCATGCCCGCGGCGAACCAGCCGTTGCCGCGGCCCCAGTGGACCCTGGCTTCCGTCACGTTGTGGAAGAAGAGGCCGTTCGACTGCTGGTCCTTCAGGTACGTGACCATGATGGCCGACATGAAGTCCAGGTACTTCATGTCCTTGGTGCCGCGATACGCCTGCACCTGCAGGCTCGTCATCATGAACATGTCGTCGATCGCGTTGCGCACCTGGTTGGTCGTCTGCTGCTTGTCGGCGACCTGCGTGCCGAGCGTGAGGTAGCTCATGTCGGCGGTGTCGAGGAAGATCTCGAGCGGGACGATGCCGTAGATGTAGCGATCGACGTGCGCGTCGCCGCCCGTCATGGCGCTCACGAAATTGGCCTTGAGCGGATCGAACTTCTTCACGAGCGCGTTCAAGAGATCCGTGCTGTTCGTGAGCTTGGCGACGCCGAGCGCGCCGTACCACTCGCAGGCGTTTTTGTAGCCGTCGCCCGGGAGATTCGCGACGGAGCTGTAGGAGAGAGTGCTCTTGCTGAAGCGCTCGGCGAGCTTGAGACCCACGTCGTGCCCCGACATCGCGAGATCCGCGAGCGGATTCATCGGAGCGGCACCGGCTGCGCCGGCCATCCCCGCCGCGCCGGCCATCGACGTCTCGCCGCCCATGCCCGCCCCAATCATCGTGGTACCCGCGGCACCGCCCATCGCTGCGCCGCCTGCGCCGCTGCCCGCGCCGCCGCCGACCGGAGGGTTTCCCGCGCTCGAGCCTGCGCTGCTTCCACCGGCGCCGGCTCCTGCGCTGCCGCCACCGGTGCCCGCGCCGCCGCCCATTGGCTGCATCACCTGACCGGCGCTGCCACCGGTTCCAGCCTGCGCACCCGTGCTGGTTCCGGCGCCGCCACCCTTCCCGCCCGTCGGCGTTGCGGGCATGCCCGCGCCACCGCCGTCCGAGCTCTGCTTGTCAGGAGTCTCCGTTCCGCACCCGATCGCCAGGGACAACAAGCCCACCATGGACGCCCGACCCAAAACCCTTGCCCAGCGCGTCGAAGAGCGGCCGCCTGAAGGGGCGTTGCGAAGACTCATGATTCGGTAGATTCCCACAGAGCCAGCGATCGCGTGAGGCCGACTGTATTTTGCAGCTTTGCCAGAATAATTCAGGTCACTCCGGTGGCGTTTCTCCATTCTAGTCGAGCGTCGCCACGAACGCAGAAACGCCGCGTAATCTGCCGAAAAGCGCTCGCTGCTCGCCGCGCGCGATCCGAGGGCGTTCGGCGCCGCATCGTCGTCCAGGGAGGGGGAACAGGCGCCGGGGGCCGCTCGTCGCTCGGGATCTTGGGTCGGGACGCCGTAATTTTTCGACCAAAATGAATATGTGCGTGAGCGGCGTGAATGCCCTCGCCTTTTTTGTGACGGCGGCGCGCGCTAAACCTCACCCACGGTGGAGTGGCTCGAATGACGAGGCGTGTTGACCGGAGGCTCTTCCTGCGAGGTCTCGGTGGAGCCTGTGTCGCCGCACCGTTCCTCGGCTCGCTCGCCGCACGCGGCGTGAGAGCCCAAGCCGCCCCCTCGCCGAAGCGACTCATCATCATGTTCACCCACTACGGGTGCATCACGACGCGCTTCTTTCCGACGAACTCGCACGGGCCGCTCACCGCAGCCGATCTCCAGCCGACGACGCTGCGCTCGCTCGTTCCCTACGTCGACAAGCTCCTCATGCCGCGCGGCATCCGCACGATGAACGAGTGGACGACGAACCTCGCCCGCGGACAAGGGAACGACACCTACCTGCAGGCGGTCGGGTCGTACTTCACCTGCTGCCCCGTCACGCCGAACAGCGACGACCCGTTCAGCTTCGATCAATCGACCAAGTTTCAAGCCAAGCCGACGGGACCCTCTCTCGATCACGTGATCGCCGGACAGCTCGGCACCGACGGGACACCGCTCTTCATGCGCGTCGGCAATTACAACGACTCTCCGGCTTCCGCGATCAGCTACTCGGGCCCGATGGTGAGCCACCCTGGGCTCGGCAGCCCGGCGCAGATCTTCGGCACGCTCACCGGTCTGTTCCAAGGCGGCAACAACATGTCGCAGGACACGTATCAGCTCGTCCGCGGCAAGAGCGTCATCGATTTGGTGCGCGACGATCTCGAAACCCTCGAGCGCATCGACATGAGCCAAGCGGACAAGGACAAGCTCGAAGCCTGGAAGGCCCTGCTCCACGAGACGACGGGCGTCATCGTCCCCGCGCAATGCAACGAGAACGCGGCGAGCGCGCTGTCGCTCACGCAGCCCATCGTCGACGCCGCGAGCAGCTCCGAGCTCGGCTCCGACCCGCTGCTCTCCAAGATCACCGGCAGCCTCGACGGAGCCGATCTCTATTCGAATCTCGCGGCGCTCGCGGCCGTCTGCAACGCGAACCCGGTCATCGTCCTCAAGTACCCTTCGAGCTACGTCTTCAAGGGGCTCGGCATCACGCAAGACAGCGCGAGCCTCTCGCACCGCGGGGACAACGCGAATCTCACCGGCAACTGCGTCGAGGGGGCGATCGACCTCCTCTATTCGATCGACGACTACTACACGAAGAAGTTCGCGCACCTCGTCGATGTCTTGAACAGCTTCGACGAAGGCGACGGAACGGTGCTCGACAACAGCGCCACCGTCTGGTTCCAGGAGGTGTCGGACGGGTGCGCCCGCAACCTGAACAATCTACCGATCGTTCAGGCGGGCAGCATGGGCGGCTATTTCAGGACGGGCGCCGCCGTGAACGTCTGGGACGGCTCGCCCGCGCTGACGCGCGGCAACAGCGAAGTGCAATGCATGTCGAACTCGTCGAATCAGTACAACGCGCTCACCCAGGAGACGGGGACGGATCCGAGCGTCGCGAACGCGCCCATCAACAAGTACTTTTGCAGCTTGATGAACGCCATGGGCGTCAAGGCGGGCGAAGACGGGTTCCCGGGCAAAGGCGGGTCGCTCGAGGTCGCGAAGTACGGCATGTACGATCGCACGGAGGACTTCGTGCACGGCGGGACGGCGCCGCCGACGATCCACGACCCCGGCGAGTTCACGGCTCTCAAGGCAGGCTCGTGAGGACGGGAGAAGGTACGTTGCGCGGCGTGAAGTCGACGATCGTCCTGTTCTGCGCTTCGACGCTTTCGTTGCTCGCGGCGTGCGGGGAGCTCCGGAAGCCGAAGGGCGACGGCTCGATGCACGGCGCCGGCAGGAGCGGCGCAGGCGGCTCGGGTGGAGTCAGCGGCGGCGCAGCATCGGGCAACGCCGCGAGTGGCGAAGGCGGGATGGCGGCGGACGGCAGCGGTGGGCTCGCCGCACGAGGCGGCGCTTCGACTGCGGGGCTCGGTGGCGCGGCGGCCGCTGGGCGTGCGGGGACGACGGGACTAGCGGGTGCGATGAGCGCCGCGGGAACGTCGTCCGCCGGGGGTACGCCGGGCCTCGTCGTACCGGACGGCTGCGGGCTCGTGAACGAGCACGCGACGAGCCTCTACTGCAGCGCGGAGCTCAGCTGCGACGACGACCACGTGACGGTGTCCTGTACGCCCCAGGACTCCGGGGCGTGGCTCTGTTCGTGCTCGGACGGGTCCACGAGCACGATGTTCGAGTTCCCCGAAACGACCGGGATGCCGACCTGCAGCATCACGGCCAAGGCCTGCCGCCATCCGGAGCTCCTGACGGGCGAGGAGACGTGCGTGCTCGACGACGAGCCGACGGCCTCCGATTGCGTCGCGACGGACACCTGCCGGCGCGAGCACCTGCTCGACGGCGTCAGACTCGAGACGAAAACCGAATGGAAGGCGTCGTGCGAGCTGCTCACCGACACCGCGTACGCTTTCTGCAGCTGCGGCGCGCCGAGCAAGATCGACTACCATCTCGCCGGGGAGAGATTCTCCGCGGGGTGCAAGTTCCTCGATCCGCTCTGCCGCGGCGCCGAGCCGACCCCGAAGAGCGACTGGGACTGCACGACGGACTTCGAAGACGCAGGTCCCGGCTACGGCTGCCACAGCGGCAAGACATGCGTTCAAGCCGTCGCCCTCGAGGACGGCAGCGGCCTCGACTTCTGGCAATCGTACAACTTGAATTGCCGGTCGACCGACGGCCACACCCGCTGCACGTGCGAGGACATCACGGGTCGGGAAAAGCTCACGCTGAGCATCGGTATCTCGGCCGACGATATCGGGGCGTGCCAAGTCACCATGGACGCATGCTCGGGGGTCGAAGCGCTCGAGCTCGCGGACATGCCCGAGTGCACGGCGACCAAGGACGAAACCACGGTCGACTACTGCGAGCGCCTCCTCGACTGCACGGAGGATGGCGTGACCGCGCGAACCCAGGTCACGGCGCTCACGCGGATCGGCGCGAGCTGTAGCCACCGCGAGAACGGCAAGTGGCTCTGCAACTGCAAGAGCGCGAGCGGCCTGCTCGACGGCATCGAGCTCGAAGCGGGCGATGCGACGGGCGCCTGCGACGCGGCCATGGACCAGTGCCCGCGCTTCGCGCAGGGGCTCGACTGACCGGGTCGGCTACACTGCCTCCGCGGTGACGACTCCGAACGCCTCGCGAGACAGGTTCGAGCAGGCGCTCGCGCTCGAGCAGGGGGGACGTCTCGAAGCAGCGCTCGAGCTCTATCGCCAGGTCATCGTGCTCGACGCGACCCACGACCGCGCGCTCTTCCGGGTCAGCGTGATCCTGCTGCAGGCGGGGCTCACGGAGGAGGCCGTCCGCTACCTCGAGCGGGCCGTCGCCGTGCGGCGCGACGAGCCGGGCTACCTCACGAACCTCGGGGAGGCGTACCGGCGCGCGGGCAAGCTCGAGCTCGCCTCCGCGGTGCTCGCGTATGCGCTGAAGGTCGACCCTGACTTCATCGAAGCGCGCCAGAACCTCGCGCTCGTCCAAATGCAGACGGGAGCGGACGCGGACGCCATTCGAAACCTCGAGCGCGTCGTCGAGCGGAAGCCGGACGACGCCCGGTCGCACGTGAGCCTCGCGTGGCTCTTGCTTCGGAACCAGCGCCCGAAGGAGGCGCTCGCGCGTGCCGAGCGGGCCGTCGCGCTCGCCCCGAGCCTCGCCGCGGCGGAACGGTGCGTGGGGGACGCGCTCGATATCTTGGGAGACAAGACACGGTCCATCGCCAGCTACCGGCGAGCGCTCGAGCTCGAGCCGACCGACCACGTCTCCCACAGCAACCTCATCATCTCGATGCTCACGACGCCGGGCTACGACGCGCGCGCCGTTCTCGCGGAGTCCCGCGCGTGGGCCGCGGCGCATGCCGAGCCACTCCGCGCCCAGGTCCGGCCCCACGACAACGACAAGAGCCCCGAGCGCCGGCTTCGTATCGGCTACGTCTCTCCGGATTTTCGCATGCACCCCGTCCGGCAGTTCCTCGTGCGTCTGCTCGAGCAGCACGATCCGTCGGCCTTCGAGCCATTCCTCTACTCATCGGTAGAGCGACCCGACGCACAGACCGAATGGTACCGCTCCTTCGCCGGAGAGCGTTTTCGCGACATTCGAGCCAAAAGCGACGTGGACGCCGCGGAGCTCGTGCGTCGCGACGGCATCGACATCCTGATCGACCTCGCGGTTCATGGACCGGGCAATCGCTTGCGCGTCTTCGCGTGCAAGCCCGCGCCCGTGCAGCTCACCTGGCTCGGCTTCGCGGGGACGACGGGCCTCGACACCGTCGATTACCGCATCACGGATCCGTACTTCGATCCGCCGGGCACGGATCTCTCGGTGTACTCGGAGTCGTCGCTTCCTTTGCCGGAAACCTTCTGGTGCTACGACGCGCTCGAGTCGGAGCTGCCCGTCGCTGCGCTTCCCGCGCTCGCGCGGGGTGTCGTGACGTTCGGCTGCTTGAGCAGTCCGCGCAAGCTCCATGCGGGGGCCCTTTCGCTCTGGGCTCGCGTCCTCGCCGCGGTCCCCGGGTCACGACTGCTCCTTTATCTCGAGGAGTACGGGCGGGAGGACGCGCTCGGGACGCTCGCCGCGGGGGGCATCGAAGCGGAGCGGGTCGAATTCGGTGGCCTCGTCCCGCGCCGGGCGTACCTCGAGCGGTACCATCGGCTCGACCTCGCGTTCGACACGTTTCCCTTCGCGGGCGGCACGACGACGTGCGACGCCGCGTGGATGGGCGTGCCCGTCGTGACGCTCAGCGGCCCCACCGTCTTGCAGCGCGCCGGCGTGAGCATCGCGATGAACCTCGGGCTCCCCGAGCTCGTTGCATACAGCGAGGACGAATTCGTCGAGCGTGCCGTCACTCTTGCCACGGATCTCGACGGGCTCGCCGCCTTGCGCGCGGGGCTCCGCTCCCGCCTCGAGACGTCACCGCTCGGAAACGCACCGCGCTTCGCGCGGCACCTCGAGGCGGCGTACCGGACGGCGTGGCGGCGGTACTGCACGCAACCGTAGCGGCACTGCACGCGAGACCGCGCCCCCGGATGGACAGCGCGCGATGAGTCGTGCCAGACTCCGCACGGGCGGCGCATGCGAGGCAAAGGCTATGGACTCGCGTTCGCTCTCCTCGGCCTCTTCGCCGCGTGCGGCAACGATGCGGGCGCCCCGCAAGGCCATGGCGGCGGCGCGACGAGCGGAGCGGGCGCCGGTGCCACGAGCGGAGGGGGCACCGGTGCGACGAGCGGCGCCGGGGGATCGAGCGCCGCTCACGGAGGTTCGTCGGGTACCTCCGGAGCGATGTCGACGAATGGGGGCACGGCGGGCGCCGCCGGAACCACCTCGGGACGAGGAGGCGCTGCGGGGCAAGCCGTCATGGCCGGCACGTCGGGAACCGCACCAGCAGCGGGCGCCGGCGGACGCGGAGGGGGCGGAGGCTCCGGCGCCGGTACGGGTGGCGTCGCTGGGGCTCCTCAAGCCGGCGCGGCGCCGGACGACGCGGGCGCAGCCGGTGCGAGCGGCGCGAGCGGTGCACCCAGCGAGCCCGTAGGTCTCTCCTGGCCGATCGACTGCATCCCGAACGAAACCTGCGTCAACCTCGGCTACCCCGATACCGACGACGACGGCATAGCGCACGACTGCGGTGAGCCGCAGTACGCCGGTCACGAAGGCACGGACATCGGCATCACCTTCGACGC
>DASUGE010000560.1:0-9372 GCA_036274215.1 Polyangiaceae bacterium
ATTCGCTCCAGCTTCCGCGCCTGACCCTCCCGCTGCCCCCGAGCCTCCCATTCCCCCTGCCCCTGACATTGACCCTGACCCTGCCCCTACCCCTGACATTGACCCTGACCCTGACTCTGACCCGCCCGTTCCCCTAGCGTCTCCCTCATCCGAGCACCCGCCGAGCCCGAGCACTCCCAGCGCCATTCCGATCACGACCTGCTCACGCCGCACGAAGGACCTCACCCCGCACACGTTGCTCGCCGTCGTGTGCACCGGTCAACCAACGCTCCCCCGGCACCTTGCCGCGCTGCCCCGCCACGAACTTCTCTTAACCCGCTGCGGAGAACGCAAACAATGAGACCTCGCGCGTCGTCCCTCGCGCGCCGCGCCCTATTGCGACAGCTCCGCGAGCTTCTGCGCGAGCTCGTCGCGGCTGAACGGCTTCTGCACGAACAGGGCCCCGTCGAGTCGCATCTCTTGCATGTCGGACGAGTAGCCCGACATGAACAGCACTTTGAGCTCCGGCCGGCGGCGCACGAGCTCGGCCGCCAGATCGCGTCCGTCCTCGCCCGGCATCGCGATGTCGCACACCAGCATGTCGATCAAGCCCGCGTGCTCCGTCGCTCGCGCCACGGCTTCCGTCACCGTCGATGCGTCGAACACCTCGTAACCGAGGCTCCGCACGAGCCGCGCCGTCGTCTTGCGCACCGAATCCTCGTCGTCGACGACCAGCACCGTGCCCTTGGCCCCGAGCGACGCCGGCGGCGCAACGGTCACGTTGCGCGCCAGGGCGTCGGACGGCAGGCAGGGGAGGGTCACGATGAACCGCGTTCCACGCCCCGGCTCGCTCTCGACGGCGATGTCCCCGCGATGCTGCTGGATGATGCCGTAGCTGCTGGCGAGCCCGAGCCCCGTGCCGCTCGTTTTGGTCGTGAAAAACGGCTCGAAGATCCGGCGCCGGGTCCCCTCATCCATGCCGATGCCCGAGTCCGCGACGGTGAGCGTCGCCGTGCCCGGACGATCCGGATCGTCTCGGTCGCCTTGGCAGCTCTCGACCCGGAGCTGGAGGTGCCCGCCGTCCGGCATCGCGTCGCGGGCGTTCACCACCAAGTTCACGAGCACCTGCTCGAGCAGCGACGCGTCGGCGCTCACGAGGGCGGGCCCGCTCGTGTCGATCCCGATCATGATGCTCGGTCCCACGAGACGCCGCAGCAAAAGCTCCACGTCGCGCACCAAGAGCGACAAATCCACGTTGCGCCGCTGCACCGGCTGCTTGCGCGCAAAAGCGAGCAGCTGCCGCGTGAGATCGCGTGCCCGGAGCGCGCTATGGCGGATCGTCGCCAAGTCTTGGCGGAGCCCCTCGTTCGCCTCGCTCTCGACGAGCTCGAGCGAGCCGAGCATGGCAGCCAGCAGGTTGTTGAAGTCGTGCGCGATGCCGCCCGCGAGGCGCCCGATGCTTTCGAGCCGGCTCGCGCGGTGGAGCTGCTCCTCGAGCAGTCGTTGCGTCGTCACGTCCATCACCGTGCCGCCGAGACGGCGGCGCTCGGCGTTGTGCGTCAGCCGGCCTTGGACGCGGGCCCAGCGCGTGACCTGGTCGTTGCCGACGATCCGAAACTCGTCCTCGAAAGTGTCGCCGTCGTGGCCCATGGCGAGCGTCTGGATGCGCCGTGCGACGCGCTCGCGATCGTCGAGGTGCACGCGCGCGAGGAACGGCGCGAGCCCGACATCCGTATCCTGAATGTCGAAGATGTCGAACAGGTTCGGCGACCACCAGCCGTCGTCGCTCGCAGGCTCGTACTCCCAGACGCCCATGCGCGCGGCCGACAGCGCAAGATCGAGACGTGCGGCGCTCTCGCGCTGCTCCCGCTGGGCCGTCACGCGCTCGGTCACGTCCGTGAACGTGCTCGCCGAGCCTCGGAGCTTGCCGTCCTCCGTCACGATGGGCTGCGACGCGATGCGCAGCCAGCGGAGCTCACCCGCACCGAGCATGGCGTAGGCCTTGCCTTCCTCGGCCTTGCCGGTGACGAGCACGCGCCGGCTCGGGAAATCCTCTTGCCGGATGAGCTCACCGGTCTCGTTCAGGAGCACGACCTCGCGCGGCACGATGTCGAGCTTGCCGAGCAGCTCCGAAGGGCTAGCTGCGCCGAAGAGCTTGGCAGTGAGCTCGTTGCAGAAGAGCACGCGCCCATCGGCACCCCGTACGAGCACCGCGTCCGGAAGCGAGGCGATGAGGCTCTGGTAGCGGGCTTCGGCTTCCCGCACGGCGGCCTGCGCGAGATCGGGGCTCGCGAGCTCCTGCATGAAGAGCAGCAGATGGTCGGGCGGCGTCGGGACGAAGCGCAGGCGGACGAACTGCGTCGCTTCGGTGCGGTCGTAGCGCCGAACGGGCAGATCACGCTCGACGATGACGCCTTCGGACAGGGCACGCCGCGCATCGGCCAGCACCTGCGGCTGGTCGCTGTAGATACGCGTCATCGGCGTGCCGAGCAGCGTCACGATGGCGGGGTTTAGCCGGCGCGCCGCCGCATTCACCCAGTCGATGACGAAATCGTCACCGACCCGCCGGACGGCGTACGTGCAAATCGGAGCTTCCTCGAGGAAACCGAGGTCCATCGGCGAAAACGGAACGGAGGGGACGGAGGGGAGGGGGTAGAATGGGCGTAAGGGTGCGCAATCGCTCGGAACGGCCGGGCGCCACCCGCGCGTAAGCCCCGGTTTCGGGAATCCTCGCTCAAGCCCGCGTGTTCGTTGCGGTGACGCCATGAAAATTCGACCCCGGCTCTCACGGTTCTGGCTTCTTCCTGCGTTCTGTTGGGCCACGGCTGCCTGTGCCGGCAGCACCCATTCCGGTCAGGTCAAAGCGGAGACGGGTCAGGAGCCGGCCAAGCCGCCTAGCGGGCTGAGCTTCCTGCCGACCCCCGCGCTCGCGACCGTGGGGACGCCCGGCGCGGCGAGCATCGCCGACGTGACCGAGCGCGTGCTGCCCTCCGTCGTGAACATTTCGCTCACCAAGGTGACGAAGCAGCAGGGCGTCCCGCCAGGCCCGTTCCCGTTCTTCTTCGGCCCCCAAGAAGGCGGCGAGCGGCGCGAGCAAGGCATGGGCTCCGGCGTCGTCGTCACGAGCGACGGTTACGTCATCACCAACAACCACGTCGTCTCCGACGCTTCGGAAATCAAGGTCACCCTGAACGACAAGCGGGAGTTCGACGCCGAGGTCGTGGGCACCGATCCGAAGAGCGACGTCGCGCTCATCAAGCTCAAGGGCGCTCCCAACGATCTGCGCCCGATCGCCATCGACGATTCCTCGAAGCTTCGCCTCGGCGACGTCGTGCTCGCCATCGGCAACCCGTTCGGGGTCGGCCAGACGGTCACGATGGGCATCGTCTCCGCCAAGGGCCGCGCCGACGTGGGTATCGTCGACTACGAGGACTTCATCCAGACCGACGCCGCCATCAACCCTGGAAACTCGGGCGGGGCGCTCGTCGACATGGAGGGCAAGCTCGTCGGCATCAACACCGCCATCCTGTCGCGGAGCGGCGGCTACCAAGGCATCGGGTTCGCGATCCCGACGAACATGGCGATGCCCATCCTCGACAGCCTCAAGAAATACGGCAAGGTCACGCGGGGCTGGCTCGGCGTGTCCATTCAGGACGTCGACCAGGAGCTCAGCCAGACCTTGAAGCTGCCGACGGCGCGCGGCGTGCTCATCGCCGACGTGATGGCGAACTCGCCCGCGCAGAAGGCGGGCCTCCAGCGCGGCGACGTCGTCGAGAAGGTGCAGGGGCGCGAGGTCTCGACCACCGGCGAGTTCCGCAACGCGATCGCAGCGGCCGGCGCCCGCAAGGTCGATCTCGAGCTTTATCGCGACGGCAAGCTCCGCACGATCCCTGCGGCGCTCAGCGAAGCGACCGGCGAGAAGGAAGGTCGCTCGAGCTCCACGAGCGGCAAGCCGGCCGAGCGCGGGCTCGACGGCATCACGTTGAACGATCTCTCGCCCGAAGCGCGACGCGCCTTCCGCATCTCCGACGCCGCCATCAAGGGCGTAGTCATCACCGACCTCGAGCCCAATAGTCCCGCCGCGCGCGCGGGCCTCCGGCCGGGCGACGTGCTCATGGAGGTGAACCGCAGGCCGGTCACGAACGTACGCGAATTCCAGGCCGCTTACGGCAAGGCGCGCGGCAACGTGCTCTTGCTCGTGCACCGGCGCGGGAACACGCAGTTCATCGTCGTCAAGCGCTAGCGCCGCACACACCCGCCCACTCCGCGGCGCCACCCACTGCGCGCCCGTCGCGTGGTACGCTTTCGGCCCCGATGCCGGACCCCGCGAGCCCAGCGCCCCCCGCGTCGCGCGCGCGCACGGCAATGCCGAGCTCGGCGTCCCTGATGACGCGGCGCTGCCCGGTGTGCGACGGCCGTTTTCCCACTGACTTCCGCGTCTGCCCCCGCGACGCCGTCGCGCTCGAGGACGCTCCCGAGGGCGAGGACCCGCTCGTCGGCAGCGTGCTTGCCGACTCCTACGAAGTGACGCGCGTGCTCGGCGAGGGTGGCATGGGCCGCGTCTACGAAGCGCGGCATACGCGTCTCACGGGCAAGCGCTTCGCCATCAAGCTTCTCCACCCCGATCTCGCCCGCCAGCCCGAAGTCGTCACGCGCTTCCAGCGCGAGGCGGAGGCGGCGAGCGGCATCTCCCACCCGAACGTCCTCGGCGTGAACGACGTCAACGTCACGCTCGACGGCCAGCCCTACATCGTTTCGGAGCTACTCCAAGGCGAAGAGCTCGGCGAGTACCTCTATCGAGTCGGCAAGCTCAGCATCTCCGACGCCATTCGCATCGTCCGCCAGATCTGCAAAGCGCTCGGCGCCGCGCACGAGGCGGGCGTCGTCCACCGCGACGTGAAGCCCGAAAACGTCTTCCTCACGGGCGATCTCAAGAGCCTCGACAGCGCGACGGTCAAAGTCATCGACTTCGGCATCTCCAAAGTGGCGCAAGCCGGCGGCGAGTCCCTCACCAAGACCGGCATGGTCATGGGCACGCCCGACTACATGCCTCCCGAGCAAGCGCGTGGCGACAAAGTCGACGCGCGCGCCGACATCTACGCCGTCGGCGCCATCCTCTACCGCGCCCTCACCGGCAAAAAGCCGTTCGAGGGTCTCGATCCGATGGCGACGCTCACCGCCGTGCTCGTCCAAGAGCCGGGACGCCCGACCATCGTGAACCCCGAGGTGCCACTCGCGCTCGAGCTCGTCATCCAGCGCGCGATGGCGAAGGACCCGAAGGATCGCTACGCGACCATGGCCGAGCTCGAACGCGAGCTCGCCGCCTTCGACCCCGAGCTCCTGAGCCGTCCGTCCGCCGCCCCGCCGCCTCACGAATCGAGCCCTCCCGACGCCAACGCCGCCACCGTCGTCAAGCGCCCGTCACCGCGCGCGCTCCGTGCCCAGCTCCAGCAGACACAACAGAGCGTGAAAGTCGCGCGCCCCGGTCTCCTCGTATTTACGGGGCTCGGCTTCGTGTGGCTGTTCGCGAACGTTGCCGTCGCGGTGGGCGGCATCATCCGTTCGATGCGCGGGGAGGGCTCGGATCTCAGCCAAGCTGAAGCCGTGCTGTCGATGGTTGGTGTCGCGGCGGCGCTCGTCACACCGCTCGGCTTGTGGGTCCGCCACCTGATGAAAGAGGTCTGGCCGAGCACGCCGAAGAGCCTCGAGCTCATGGCGCGGCTGCGCGGCACCGTTCTCTACAGCGCGGCGGCGTACGGCATCGCGGCGCTCGCGATCGAGCTCGGCTTCGCGGTGATCGAACGGCGCTCGGCGCTGATCGCGCGGCCAATTTGGGCGCTGCTCACGTTCTTGGTCGCGCTGGCGACGGCGGGGGTGAGCTGGTGGATGCTGAGCGCGCGGCGGAGGTAGCTCGCCTCAGCCACTGGGCGGAGGTCGCGCTCGCTCGCCAGCGCCTGCGGTCGATCGTCGCAGCATGTCGGAACCCGACCCGCCTCGCGCTGGCGAACGTGCAGCTTCTGGTGCTGGATGGCTGAAACCAGCGAGAAACGACGCGACCGAGCCGCTTCTGGACGCGCCGCCCCAAAAAGGTCAGGAAGACGCAGTGGCGTGGGGCCCGAGCTTCCGTGGAAGAAAGTGCGCGCCCTTCGCGAACGAAGAAGCCCAAAAAATGCAAATCAATCGGGGCGATAGCGGGAATGGATCGCGGTTGGCCTTGATCCGGGCGTTCGGCGCCTCCCGCTTGTTGGCATTGGCTTGCGGAGGGGTCGTTGTTGCCTGCTCCCTCGGATCTTTTACGTTCGTACCGGATCCGGTCCCCGACCATTGCGCCGATCACCAGGCCAACGCCGATCGCGGCGAGTCCGACGTGGATTGCGGCGGTGAGGATTGCGACGCCTGCGAGCTCGGTCAGCGGTGCAACGAATCGACCGACTGCGCCGAGGGCCAATGCATCCTGGGCTATTGCCAGGAGGCCGGCTGCGAGAACGACGCGCTGGACCCGGGCGAGACCGACGTCGACTGTGGCGGTATCTGCGAGCCTTGTCACGACGGCCAGCGCTGTCTCGACGCCACGGATTGTGACAGCGGAGTCTGTGGCGACGACTCGCTCTGCGCCAACGCCACGTGCTCCGACGACGTGCGCAACGGCGATGAGCTCGGCGTGGATTGCGGCGGCTCGTTTTGCAACGAGGGCTGCGGCATCGGAACGCCGTGCAAGGCGCCCACGGACTGTCAGAGCGGCCGCTGCGACGAGAAGCAACAAATCTGCACGCTCAATTGCTTGCCAGGCACGGACGAATGCGACGGAGACGTCGCCGAGCCGTGCGAGACCAACCTGCTCGCCTCGTCCAAGAACTGTGGCGCCTGCGGCACCGTCTGCGAGCTGCCGCATGCGACCACGAGCTGCTCGGGAGGCATTTGCCAGATCGACACCTGCGAGAAGCCTTGGATCCGCTGTAACACCGACAACGCCGACGGCTGCGAGATCAACGGCAGCGACGACGTCGGCAATTGCGGGGGCTGCGGGATCGTCTGCCCCGAGCGGCACGGTACCCCCGCGTGCGTCAACGGCGGCTGCGTCGTCGATTGCGACGACGCCTTCGGTGACTGCGACCTCGACGCGCGCACCGGCTGCGAGACCTCGCTCAACGACGTGAACAACTGCGGCGCGTGCGGGGAGGTTTGCCCGGACACGGAAGGCGTCCCCAATTGCGTCGCCGGCAAATGCGGGCACACCGACTGCAACCCGGGGCTCGGCGATTGCGACGGGAACGACACCTGCGAGACCGGGCTCAGCGACGACCCGATGAACTGCGGGCGCTGCGGTAACGTCTGCAGCGTCGCGAACGGCAGCTCCGCCTGCGTCGACAGCGAGTGCACCGTAAAGAGCTGTGACGCAGGGCACGCCGACTGCAACGGCATGATGGAGGATGGCTGCGAGGCCGATCTGACGAGCGCTACGAACTGCGGTGCGTGTGGCAACGCGTGCGCTGCGGCGACGCCCACCTGCGTTCAAAGCGCCGAGACCTACGCCTGCCAAGCCAGGATCACGATTCCGGGCACGGCGCCTTACGCGCAGGCCACGGCCCCGGCCGGCTCGATCTCCTTCAATGCGACGCCGCGCGCCGGAACCAATCGACTGATCCTGCTCGCGCTCGTGTCGGACAGCTCGACGAACGGGGTCAGCAACGGAATCGAGGGCGCGCGGCCGGGCAGCGTCAAGTTCGGCACGCAGAGCATGCTGGCCGGGCCGTCGCAATCAGGGGTCGACGCCGCCTGGAGCCCGGATCTCTTCGTCTACTACCTGCCGCTCGGCGATGCCATGACCGACGGCGCGCAGGTGCAGATCAGCATCACTGGCGCGAGTGGTCCGGCGAGCGTCGAGGTCGTGCAGGCGCTGCAGCTCAACGGCGCCGCACAGGAGATGCCGATCGTCGCCTCCGCCGGCGGAACCGTCGGTTCACCCGATCCGAACGACCCGGGCGTGAGCGCACTGTCCGTGCCGGTCACGACCAGCGGCTCCCTTCTTTACAGCTTCTTCGCCGACGAGTTCGATTCGCGTTCCTGCGCCGTGGGCGCCTCTGGCGGCAGCTGCCCGACCTGGACCGTGAGCCCGGCCGCGGGCCTCACGGTGAACGAGACGATGGCGACTCCGCCCTTCGAGTTCTACCCAATCAGCAATCCCGCCAATAGCGCGCACGCGCACATCCGCGGCTTCGGCATGGCGGTCACGGCGCCGACAGCTGCGCTCCCAGCCGTCGGCTCGTACATGCTGACTTGGAGCTCGCCGAATCCGGGACGGATGACGCATCTTGCCGTTGCGATCGCTCCGGCAAGCTCGCCGTGAAAGGGGGCTCGATGCGACCGCAGCGAGCTCAGCGTGCCGAGCGCGCCATCGCGCACGATGATGATTGCGTCGAGTAGGAGGGCGTGTCGTTGCACGCGGCGTCGTGCTGCGGAGGAAAGCGGCTGTTGCAGGCAGCGTAATCGGTAAGCTCGCTCAGCTCGTCGATCGAAAGGTCGAGGCCGACGCCGAAGTCGAACGTGTCCGCCCATGGCAAGAGCCAGAGGACCTCCTCGTCAAGGCGCGTAACGAGAACGTGTGCTCCGCGCTCGAGTAACGAAGTGGAGCCCCCGCAGAGCCGACTCGGGGTTCCCGACACCAGGTCGCCCGCAGCAGGCAGGCCTTCGCCGCCGGCGCCCGCAGTGTTCGCGGAGTCATCTGGAGGGACGCTCAACACCCGAATCACCTCCACCGTGACGCTCGCTTCAGAGCTCCGCACGACCGACGCCTCCAGCAGGGCCCGACCACCGAGGACGTCGCACGGGCAGTCTGCCTCCCTGTCGCATGCGGCCGAACCTGTCTGCCCGCTCTCCGGCGCACCGGCGCAAGCGAAACCCGCGATCCATGCGACGAGCGCCAACCGTTTGCGGCCCATGCTTTCCATCCTGGCGGGTTCGCGCCAGCAGAGCTAGCTCAGTTTGGTACATTTGGTCGCGCACTTTGGTTAAAATGTGCGCTAATTTGCGCTACGTGTCGCACGAAAGGCTGGCTTCCGAGCTGATTCGTGCGCTTCGCGGGAAGCGCTCGCAGGGCTTCATGAATCGCCGCCTTGGATGCTCGAGCAACGTGTTGCACGCTTGGGAGCACGGCCGAAGGCAACCTTCCGCAAGCGACTTCTTCAAGCTCGCGAAGGTCGCCAAGGTAGATGTGAGCGCGGTATTGCGACGCTTCGCCGAATCCGGGCCAGCCGCCAGCGCCGAGCAGCGTCCATTCCGGCTCGCGACATGGCTTCGGCGCCTATCACACGAGCGCACTCAGGCCGAGCTCTCGCGCCTGCTCGGTCGCTCGCGCAACACCGTGGCTCGCTGGCTCGACGGCACGACCGAGCC
>DASUGE010000561.1:0-4669 GCA_036274215.1 Polyangiaceae bacterium
AAACCAACCGGGCGTCACCGACACGACGGCGGATGGCAACGACCCCGCTACGGCTCCGACCGCCGCCGCCTTCGGCGCTCCCCTCGACGTGCCCCCGGCGGAATCCGACGTTCCGGTGCCGACCACGCCCCCGAGTGCGGCTCCGAGCACCGCCCCGGTCGCCGCTCCGCCGAAGAAGCTCAGCGACGCCGAGCTCCGCGCCGCGCTCGTCGCGACGCCGATTACCGTCTACTCGGCGCCGTGGTGCGGCACCTGCCGCCGCACGCACGAGTTCCTGCAGCAAAATGGCCTGCACTGGACGGATCGCAACATCGACGACGACCCGGCAGCCCTGCGCGAGCTCAAGCAGCGCTCGGGCGGCACGGCGATTCCGGTCATCGACATCGACGGCAAGGTGCTCGCCGCGGGCTTCAACGCACGCGCCATCGCGGAGGCCCTCTCGGAGAGCGTCGAGCGACGCTTCCGCGCGCAGGGTGTTCCGATTCAGGCGAAGCGGCTCTGAACGCGGCAACGCACCGCGCTCGCCTGCTGCTTGGCCTTGCGGCTCACCCGATGCCCAAAACGCGCACGGTTCGGAAATAGCCGACAAGCCTCACGAGATCGTCAACGTCCGCCGTATAGATGACGTCTCCTCGCTGAGCCGCGGAAGCCACGACGATCGCGTCGATCGCCGTGGCACCCTTCACGGCGGCCAACGCTTCACCGGCGACCCTCGCTAGGCCCTCCGTAAGAGGCTCGACGCGGACGGCAGCGAGGATGCGCTCCCGGACGTCGTTCCGGCTGCGCCACCATTCCGTGACGACCGCTGCCGGGACCGTGATGCGAACCTTTTGCTCGGTGGCGCGTTCCAGGACCTTGCGCATGCGCTGCCCGCGACGTTCGAGCGCGATGAGCGCTCCCGTGTCGAACGTGATGCCGCTTTTCACGCGGCCTTCCTCTTACGCGCTCGCTTCGGAGCCCGAGCTTTGGGCGACCACTCTCGATCAATCTCCTTGCGTTCGTCGTCCGTCAGCGACGGCCCGCCCAACCAGTTCACCAACTCATGCATCCCCTCGAGCAGCGCCGCGTCAGCGGCAAGCTCCGAGATGACCGCAGAAACGTTGCCAGCGTAGAGACGCTTGGCGCGTCTTTTCAGCGCAACGAGATCGCTTCGGCATAGCGAAACGCTAATTTTGGCAGTTGCCCCAGCGCGCTTGCTCATGATGCTACCACGGTAGCACAGACTGCTTGGCGTACCATCCGAATCGCGACGCAGCCGCTTGCCACTCGGCCGGTCACCCCGCCTCAAGACACTCCGCGTGCCGGCTTCTTCTTGAGCGTGAGCGCGACGCCCGCGAGCACGAGCGCCGTGCCGAAGAGCGTGGTCGCGCCGAACGGCTCGCCCCCGAACGTGCGCCCGAGCCAGAGCGCGATCAGGGGCGTGATGTAGCTCACGAGGCTCAGCCGGTACGCGGGAACCGTACGCAAGAGCCACAAGTACGCTCCAAACGTGACCACGCTGCCGAGGAGCGCGAGGTAAACGACGCTGAAGATCGCGCCGTTCGTGAAGCGCACGGGCTCACCGCGCTCGAAGAGCGCCGCGAGCACGAGCAGGAGCACGCCGCCGATGAGCATGCTGTCGCGGTTCAAGAGCAGCGAGCTCGCATTCGCGGCGCGGCGCTTGATGAGCGTCGTGGAGACGGTGACGGAGGCGGGCCCGAGCAGCAGCAAGAGCCCCATCACGACGGCGCGCGAGCCCCCGCGCGCCACATCCGTCCCGAACAGCGACGCGACCCCGGCGAACGCCACGACGAGCCCGAGCCACTGCGCGCCGTGCAAGCGCTCGGCGCGCGTCACGAAGTGCCCGGTGAGCGACATCATCAGCGGAAACGTCGCCCAGAGCACGCTCACGAGCCCCGACGGGATCACCGTTTCACACCAGTAAACCAGCGCGAAGTTACCCGTGAATTGAAACAGCGCCTGCGGGAGCACGACGGAGAACGGCGGCCGCTCCCCACCTTCGCGCTCGCGCAGCACGGGAACCAGCGCTGCCATCACGACACCCGCGAGCACGAAGCGGAGGCCGGCGCCGAGCAGCGGCGGCAAGTCGTCGAGCCCGTGGCGGATCACGAGCCAGGTGCTGCCCCACACCGCCGAGATCAGCGCCATCAACCCGAAAATCACCGCGGGGCGGGGACTCGCGCTGCTCGCGTCAGGCATGCCGGCCGCGCTGTAGCATAGTCGTCGGCTCATGGGCGTGCGCTGGGCGTCTCTCCGCGAGCTGTACCTGACGGTCGATCGCCGCGTGCTCGGCGCGCTGCGCATCGCGACGGGCCTCGTCCTCCTCTACGACCTCGTGCGTCGTTTTCCGCTGATTCGCCTGTTCTACGCGAACACCGGCGTGCTCTCGAACCATTTCGTCTTGTTTCAGCCCGAGGCGCGACCGCAGCTCTCGTTCCTCGTCCCCTTCTCGACGCCGGGCGAGGTGACCTGCGCCTTCGTCGCGATCGGCGTCGTCTACGCCTGCTACACGCTCGGGGTTCTCACGCGTGCGGCACAGCTCGCCGCGTTCGTCTGCCTCACGAGCCTGAACGCGCGCAACCTGTTCGTCGAGGACGGCGGCGTCATCGCGCTCATCATGCTCTGTTTGTGGACCTCGTTCCTGCCGCTCGGCGACCGCTTCTCGCTCGACGCCGTGCTCCGCGACGCGAGGCTTCCGACCCTGCGCGCGCGGATTGCGGCACGGCGCCGCCTCAAGAAGCCCGTCGTGTCGTGCGCGGTGCTCGCGCTGCTGCTCCAGGTCGTCGTCATCTACGTGCTGAATGCCGCGCAAAAAGTGGGCGAGACGTGGCGCGACGGCAGCGCCGTGCACTACGTGCTCTGGCAGGCGCGCATCGACACGAGCTTTGGTCATTGGCTCGCCCATCACGAGCCCGCCTGGTTTTCGCCGCTCGCGAGCCGCGGCACCGTCGTCATGGAAGCGCTGATTCCGGCACTCCTCGTCTACCCGTTCCGGCGCTTTACGCGGACGCTCGGCTTCGCCCTCGCCTGCGCGCTCCATCTCGGGATCGCGGCGACCATGTCGCTCGGTCCGTTCTCGTACGCGATGATGGCGCTCGTCCTTTCGCGCATTCCCGCGGAGGCGCTCGTTTCAATCGGCGAGCGGCTGCCCGTCGCGCTGCGACGACGCGTGAACCGACTGCGCGCTCGAGCCGTCGCGCTCACGGCGCCCTACGTCGCACGCGGCCGCCCGCCGAAGCCCGCCGCCCGACCGCTACCGTGGTCGAAGCTCCGCGAAGCGACCGTGCTCGCCCTGATGGCGGTCGGGATCACCGAGCTCGGCGCGGACAATCCAGCGTTCCTCTTGCGCGTCCCGCAGCCCGACTGGCTCCGCGCGCTCGTCCTGTATCCGCGCATCACTCAGCGCTGGACCATGTTCGCCCCCGACGCGCCGAAGACCGACGGCATCGCCGTCATCGACGCCGTCACCGCCGACGGCCGGCACCTGGACCCGTTCACGGGCGCGCCCCCCGATTTCGACGCGCTCGACAAGGGGCCGCTGCCCCACCCGCTCGAAGTCAGCGAATACCTCTTTCAGCTCCACTTCGACGGCAACCTGACCTACCGGCGCGAGCTCGCCCGCTTCATCGCGGAATGGCACGAGCACTTCGGCGCGGGTCCCTACGACCGGCTCGTCTCGTATCAGGCGTATTGGGTGAGCCGTCAGTCACCTCCGCTCGGCTCCACGACCCCCGGTCCCACCGAGCGCCGGCTCTTCGACGGGACCCGCTTCACGCCGCCCGCGCCCCAGCCCATGCTCCCGCCACGACCCCTCCCGAGGTGACCATGCTGTCCGACGACACGCAGCCCGACAGCGCCCCCCCGTCGACGCTCGACGACGAAGGCTGGATGCGCATTGCGCTCGCCGAAGCGGACGCTGCGACCGCGCACGGCGACGTCCCGGTCGGCGCCGTCATCGTCGACGCGGAGGGTCGCGAGCTCGCCCGCGACCACAACCGCCGCGAGGAGCGCGGCGATCCGACGGCCCACGCCGAGCTCTACGCCCTGCGCACCGCAGCGGCTCGCCAAGCGCACTGGCGGCTCGAAGGCGCCACGCTGTACGTGACGCTCGAGCCCTGCCCGATGTGCGCGGGCGCCCTCGTGAACGCCCGCATCGCCCGCGTCGTGTTCGGCGCCACGGATCCGAAAGCCGGCGCCCTCACCTCGCTTTACACCCTCGGGAGTGACTCCCGCCTGAACCACCGCTTCGAGGTAACGGGCGGAGTCCTCGCATCCGAGGGGGCCCGACGTCTGTCGGCGTTCTTCGCCAAGCTGCGCGCCGCCGGCCAAAAGTAGCCCTCGTCTCGGAGCGAGAAACGCGGCCGAAAACTCCGATTTCAACCACTCTGCAAGGCGGTCGCAGGCGCCCAGCGTTTGAGCTAGTGTCCCGCGGTTCCGCGTCCTCCCCATTCTTTCCGGAGTCGATTCAATGAGCGATCTGAAGAGCATCACAGCGCACCTCGGTGACAAGGCGGCCTACTACCTCGAGCACCAGTCGAAGACCGTCACCAAGGACAAGCTCCACCTGCCGTCGCCGACGTTCGTCTCCGATATCTTCGGGCCCTCCGATCGCAGCGCGCAGACCCTCCGCAGCCTCGAGGCGCTGTACGGCCACGGTCGCCTCGCGGGC
>DASUGE010000562.1:0-19228 GCA_036274215.1 Polyangiaceae bacterium
GCTGGCGCGGCATCGATGGCGCTCCGGCGGTGGTTCACTGAGCGTTATCTATCCGCCGATCCGCGTGCGCTCGGGCTCGGCCGGATAGCGCTCGCGCTCACCCTCCTGCTCGATCTCGCGCGCCGCGCCCGAGGGCTCGAGGCTTGGTACTCGAACGACGGCCTCTTGCCGAATCACACGCTGCTGTGGAGGCCGCCCTTCGAGTACACGTTCTCGCTCTTCTTCGCGGCGTCGCGCACGAGCGAGGCCGTGTTCGGCTTCGTCCTGTGCGCGATCGCCTACGTGATGCTCCTCTTCGGCGTGCGCACGCGGTTCGCCCAGGTGGCGAGCCTCGTCGCCGTGCTGAGCCTGCACGGCCGCACCCTGTTCGTGCAAAACGGCGGCGACGCCGTGCTCGGCGAGCTCGCGCTCTGGTCGTGCTTCCTACCGACGGGGAGGCGCTACTCGATTGACGCGCTTCGCGCCGCCCGCGACCGAGCGGAGGGCGCGGAGGGCTTGCCCGATCCGGAAGCGCCGGTCGTCTCGCTCGCCGTGCTGGCGATCCTCGCGCAGCTCGCGACGATCTACTTCTTCAACGCGGTGCAGAAGACGGGCTCGACGTGGCGCGCCGGAACGGTCGTGCACTACATGCTGCACCAGGACTGCAACGACACGTGGCTCGCGGTGTGGTTACGGCCGCACTTCACGCTCGGCATGTCGCGCGTCCTCACGTGGACGGCGTGGGGCACGGAAGCCGCGTTGCCGCTGCTCCTCCTCTCGCCGTTCGCACAGCTCACGACGCGGCGGGCCGCGGTGCTCCTGATCGTGATGCTGCACGGCGGTTTCGCCTTGTTCCTGAATCTCGGCATTTTCGTGCCCGCGATGATCGCGTTCACCCCGAACCTGCTCGCGGCGCGCGACCTCGACGCCCTCGGACGCCTGCCAGCGCTCCGCCGGCTCTCCGCGCGGCTCGCCGAGCATCCGTTCCTCCAGCGCGACATAGCCTGGCTCGTCGAGCGAGCCACGCCGGCGCCGGCCGCCCCTCCCGCCTCGTTCTTCGGCATGACGCTCGCCGACTTCCGCGAGAGTCTCGTCGCCGCCCTCCTGGTCTGCGCGAGCTCGCAGGCCCTGGTCGAGAACGCGACGACCACGCATTTCAAGCCCGAATGGCAGCCTCGCTTCCTGCGCGCCACGGCCACGTACCTCCAAGCTTTCCAAGGCTGGTCGATGTACGCGCCCGATCCGCCGTTCGGCGACATGAACCTGTACGTCGACGCCGTCACGAAGGACGGTCGCCACGTCGACCCGTGGAATGCGGCCGCGAGCCCCGGCAACCGGCGCACGGGCGCCGAGATAAAGCCGCACCTCCGGCAGGACGTCATGTATTTCGCCTATGCCCTGCGCGTCCCGTGGACCGCGCACTATTGGACGGCCTTCCAGGATTGGATCCTGCGCTACCCGCAACGCACGAAGCGCCGCAACGACGAGATCGTTCGTTTCGAGGCCTTCATGATCGAGCACGACAGCCCGCCGCCGGGCGAGCAGGGGTCACGGAACACGAGAAGGACCAGCCTTTTCAAGTTTCCTCCGTGAGGGCTGGTCTTGGGGGTCGGGGTGGGCTCGCGCGGTGCGGTGCTCACGCACTGCGGCGGAGTGGCGACCGGTTCCTACAGGACCTCGTCGACCGGGAAGAAATTCTCGAGCTGATAGACCTGCGGCGAAATCGCGCCCTGCCCGCCGAGCTCGGCTTCGAGCCGCGCCGTGTAGCTCGAGTGCTGGTTCGCATACAGCGTGAGCGTCCCCTCGAGCGTTTGTCCCTCGCGCATCGAAAGCGGCTCGATCAGCATGAACCTGAGCTGCGACCAGTGGGTCGTCGCGGCGTCCGGCGCCGTGCTCAAGACGACGCGCTCCTCGCTCCCCTCGAACACCACGTCGAACCAGCCCGCGAGCCCGTGCACCGTCGCCGAGCGCGTCACCGTGAACGAGAACGGCAGCCGGATCTCTGCGAGCTCGGTGAGCGGCAGCCGCTCGAAATCGAACACCCGCACCGCCTTCGGGGCGACGAGCGTCTCCGGCACGACGGGACCGAGCGCCGGCATCGAGAACAGCTCGTCCGCGGCGCGGCTCGCCATCGACGAGAGATCGACGCCGTAAAAATCGGATTGTGACCAGAAGGCGAGCACGGAGGTGCGCGCCGTGAAGAGCTCCTCGTCCGAGAACGGGGCGAGCGCGAGCTCTGCCGTCCCGGGGAACATGCGCCCGCCCGGCTTGAGGAAGCGGTCCCGCGCGAGCACGAAGGCATCGACCATCCGCTCGTGGAACAGAAAGAAGCCCCACGGCTCCGAGACGATCACGTCGACGCGCTCGTCGAGCTCGAGGTCCTCGAGCCGCGACTGAATCACCTCGATGCGCGCCTCGAGCCCGTTCGCGGCCACGAGCGTGCGCGCGCATTCGGGCACGTTCTCGTCCACCGCGTAGACCTTGCGCGCTCCGGCCTGTGCCGCAAAAAGCGAGAGGATCCCGCTGCCGGCGCCCACGTCCAGCACCGTCTTACCCGCGAAGTCACGCGGGTTGTGCGCGATGCCCCGGTGGTACGCGCCCGTGCGGCGCGCGTCCTCCAGCATGTGCTGCTGATTGGCGAGCAGCTGGTAATGGACCGAATGGAGTGCGCTCCACTCGGGCTCTACGGCGACGAGGCCGTTCGGGCGCCCGTCGCCTCTCATGTTCTCAGCTCGACGAAAAGGCGCGGCGCCTCAGCCCTTGGCCCTGCAACGCATGTTGCAGTTGAGGTCGGAGGGGGAGCAGCCGCAGTTGTTGCTCTTCTTCGGGGGTGGGGGAGGCGTGTCGCCGCCGGCCGGCGCGCTCGTTTTCGTCTCGCCGCTGCCGCTGCTCGACTTCTTCGCGCCGCTCGAGCGGTGCACGACGCCGGTCGTCGGCTTCTTCTTCTCGGGCTCCTCGGCGGACGGCGCGCCAGTGGGGGGCGGTGCCGCAGCGAGGGTCGGCGTGGGCGTAGGCGTGGGAGCCGGCGCCGGAGGAGGCGGCGCGGGCGGCGCCACCACGACGGGGGGCGGCGTGGGACGCAGGATCAGCGCGAGCGCGACGATCACCGCCGCGACCACGATGCCGATCGCGATGAAGAGCCCGGTCTTGCTCTTCGCCGGCGCCATGTCGGCACCGAGGCCCGCGCCGATCGGCGAGCCGAGGCCGAGCGGCGCAGCGACGCCGAGCGGCGACGCGGCGAGGGGCGCCATCGCCGGAGCCGCGAAGCCGCCACCAACGGCGGCCGCGGCCGCTTCGGTCTTCACTGCGGCAGCGGTGAGCGCCTTCAAATCGATGAGGCCGGAGTCCTCGCGCGACGCGGTCGTCGCGCCGCCGAGGTTGAGCCCGGAGGCCGACGAGCGCGAGCCCGTCTGCGACGGCTTCGAAGCCGAGGTGAGCGCGCTCAGCGAGAACAGCACGGACGATTCGTTCCGCGCGCCGGTTCCGCTGCCGCCGCCGCCCGAGGCGTCGGGTGCGCTCGTCGCGACCTCGTCCTCGCTCCCCGCGCGCTCGATGCGCCCGAAGAGATCGCTCGTTGCTCCGCGTGCGGGACGCGCTGCGGCGCGCTCCGGCGCGGGTGACGGCGCCGGCTTGGCGTCCCATGGCGACGAGGACGCTTGCGGCTTGCTGCCGGTGGCGGCTCCGCTTGCCGCCGCGTGCAATGCCTCGACGATTTCTTCCACGTCGGACAGCGGCTTCCAGTCGGGGAAGCCGTCCGCCCACACGTACGTTTCGCCGGTGATCTGACCGGCGTTGTACGCGCTCACGATGTCGGCGAGCGGCATGGTGCGCTGATCGCCTTCCCCGAAGTCGACCGAGAACTCCGCGCCCGCCGCTTCGGCAGCCTCGTGCGCTTCGCCGGCATCACCGCCGGAGGTGGCTGTCACACTGGGTGGATTCACTTTACCGTCGATCACGATGGTGGAGCCGCACTTGCGGCAACGAATCTTGGCCAGACGAGAAACGACCTTCTCGTCTGCGATTGAATACTTGGCGGAGCAGGTGGGACAGGAGATCTTCACTAGCGGCCTCGCAACGGCCCGGTGCAGGGGCCAGCGGAAAATACGGCGGAGCGCCCGGTTCGGTCTAGAGCGATTCTCGCGAGAGCAAAATGGCCAGGCGGCCGATCCTTTTAGCGATTTTCATGGCGTCGCGCCAGCCTCCCGCGGAACTGGCCGGAAGCTGACTTCTTTCGACATTCGCGAACCTCGGGCGCATGGGTGGGTGAAGGTAGGCGTTCCGGCTCGCGGCGCGACCTACGTGCGCCCCGGCCCGGAACCCAGCCGCACGAGCGTGTTCAGGGAGTGGAGCCGCTCTGCGAGCTCCGGGTTCGCTCCCTCCTCGGCGCGAAGCGCGCGCAAGAGCTCGTCGGCGGCGCGTCCGAGCTCACCGTGCGTGATGAACGCTTCGGCGCGTTTCGCATGGAGCTTGGCCGCGGCCGACACGCACACCTCGTCGAGCGAGCGCGCGCCGGTCTCTTCCCGAACGCTCGGCGCTTCCATGCGCAGCAAGCCCTGGGCGAGCTTGAGATCGTACGCCGCGCGCTGTTCGTCGGTGCTGAGGACGCGGTACGCCTCGACCCCGCGCTGGAAGATGCGCTGCACCATCTGCCGCTCGTGCGGCCCGAGGTCGAGCTGCGCGTCGGGGTGAAACGCGAGCGCGAACTCGTGGAAGGCCTCCCGGATCGCGCCGCTGTCGGCGATGTGCAGGATGCCCAAGATCTCGTAGTACGACGACTCGTCGAGCACGTCGTCCCAGGCGGTGAGGTGCGCGCGATCGAGCTCGGGGGAGCGCTCGGCGGGCACCCGTTCACCCCGTCCGTTGGGCCGCGTGACGCGCTGCCAGCCCGGCCACGTGCTGCGGATCGGGCAGGCCGACGAGCGTGAGCTGTGCCTGCGTTTCGCGACCGGTGGCGAGGTCCCTCGCGCTCACGTCGAGCATGCCGTTCGTGTCGAGCGCGAACGTCACGGCGATCTCGACGGCGCCGCGCCCCGCGGGCCGCAAGCCGGTGAGCTCGAGCTCGCCGAGCAGCGTGTTCTCACCGAAGCGGCTCGACTCGCCCTGCCCGACGCGCACGCGGACGACCGTCTGATTGTCCGTCGCCGTGGCGAAGGTGCGCGTGCGATCGCAAGGGACCGGTGTGTTGCGCGCGATCAGCGCATCGCAATACCCGCCCACCGTTTCGACCGACAGCGTGAGGGGCGTCACGTCGACCAGCACGGGCGCCGGCGGCGCCGAGAGCGCGCGGAACCCGAACGCCGGGGTGGGGACGGTCGCCTGCGGATCGAAGCGCGGCGCGCTCGAGGGCGGCTCCGCAGTCGGCGCGGAGCCGACGCGCGTCGGAACGTCGTCCGGAATCTCCGGGAGCGGCAGCATCGACTCGTCGAGCTCGGCGGGCTCGCCGGATTCGGGCCTGTCGCTCTCGGGAATCGAAGGGCTGCTCCGCTTGTCGAAGCTCGAGGTGGGCTCGTCCTCGGTCGTCTCGAGCCTCCGGTGCGTGATCTCGTCGAGCGCGCTCGCTGCCTCGTGCGTGCCGCTCATCAGCGTCGTGGCGCCGAGCCGTGGAGGTGGCGCCGCCTCCGCGGGCGGTGCTTCCGGTGCTTCCGGCGCGTCCAAGGTTTCGGCGGCTCGGGCCGACGCCGCGTCGGGACCGAGGCCGGGACCCGTCTTCGTGCGGCCACGGTTGCCGAGGCCCACGAGCGTCGACGGTTTGGTGCCCGCCTCCGCTGCGTCCGGGCCCGCGGGGCGCGGCGGCGGAGCGAGGCCCGGACGCGTCGCTGCCGGACGTCTCGGCTCGAAAGGCTTCGTGTCGGGGCTCGACGCCGCTTCGCCCGCGTCGGTCATGCTGCTCAGGCGAAGTCGCCCGACGGCGCCCTCCGGCGTATGCGGGCCACCCACCGGCTGCGTTCCGCGTCCGACGCCCGGCGTGGTGCTCGCGCGGCGTGCCGGAGCCGGCGGCGGGGGAATGGCGCTCTTGCGCCGATCGGCACCCGCGAGCGCGCTCGCCTGGATCGAGGCGCCCATCGCCACGACCTCGTCCGGGCTCAGGTGGCACTGGCCGGCGCGGCGGAAAAACTCTTCGACCCGGCGCCGCACGAGCGGAATGCGCGTCGACCCGCCGACGAGCAGCACCTGATCGAGATCCCCGACGGTGAGTCGAGCGACCCCGAGCGCGTCGCGGCATACCTCGAAGGTCTGGTCGATGATGGGTGCGGCGAGTTGCTCGAGCTCCCCGCGCGTCATCTCGAACACGAGGTCGATCGCCTTGCCGCCCGCGCCGTGCGTCACCTCTCGCACGATGACCGTCGCCGCTTCCTCCTCGGAAAGCCGCTGCTTCAGGTCCTCCGCGGCGAGCCGAAAGCGATCGAACGCCACCGGATCGGCGCGGGGATCGTAGCGGTGCTCCTTCAGGAAGGCGTCCGCCATCCGCTCCGCGATCACGACGTCGATGTCGTCCCCGCCGAGGAAGGTGTTGCCCGCGGTCGCGAGCACCTCGAACACGTTGTTCGCGAGATCGAGCAGCGTGACGTCGAACGTGCCGCCGCCGAAGTCGTAGACCGCGAGTCGCTCCGCGTTCGATTTCCCGTAGCCGTAAGCGAGCGCCGCCGCCGTCGGCTCGTTCAGGATGCGCAGCACCTCGAGCCCCGCGACGCGCGCCGCCACCTTCGTCGCGGCGCGCTGCAGGTCGTTGAAGTTCGCGGGCACCGTGATGACGGCGCGCTCGACGGCGCCGCCGAGCGCGGCCTCCGCCACGGTGCGCGCTTTGCGCAGCACGAACGCGCTGATTTCGGGCAGCGTGTAGGTTTCGCCGCGGACGGCGATCAGGGCGGCCTGGCCCGGGCCCTCGCGCATCTCGAACGGCAGGCGCGAGCGAGCGCGGCGCACCTCCTCCGTGTCCCAGCTCCGCCCGATCAGGCGCTTGACGGAGTAGACCGTGCTCTTCGGGTCGATGACGCGCCGTTCCTTGGCCGTCCGCCCGACGAGCACGCTCCCGTTCGGATGGAACGAGACGACCGACGGGATCAGCGTGCGCCCCGCTTCGTCGGGAATTGCCGCCGCTTGCCCGCCGCGCGCGGAGCCGACCACCGTGTTGGTCGTTCCGAGGTCGATCCCGACGACTTCGCTCACGCGAACCTCTCCGTTTGTGAAAGCTCGGCCAAAGCGCGATCGTACCAGCGCTCGACCTGAGAGCGAAATGGCCACATCCAGCCGTAGGCGCCGCCCGTGAAGCGCCCCACGATTCCGGCTCGAAGCTCGTGCGAGCGCGCGCGCTCGAGCCCGTAGAGCTCCGCCGTGGCGCGCAACGTTTCTTCGTAGGCTTCCCACTCGATGCGCGCGCGGCCGTAGGCAAGCCCGAGCGGAAAGAACGGGATCAGGTACAGAAACGCCATCAAGAAGAACCCGTAGCGCCGGCGCTGCCTCAAATGAACGCGCTCGTGGCGGAGCACGATCACCCGGTCGACCTCGGCTGCCGTCGCCCAGGTGTCGGGCGTGTAGAGGCGGTAGCCGAGCACGGTGTGGTAGTGCGTCAAAAACTGCGACTGCGCGCCGAGCGTCACGATCCGGAGCGCAATGTCGATCAGCCGCGAGAGCGGGCTCTCGCGCTTCGGCACGAGCCGGAAGCCAGGAAATTCCCGAGCGATCTCGGCGATCAGCTCGGCTGAGCTCGCCACGCGCCGAGGGTACACCCGAGACCGTGCTGATCGATCGTGAATTTTTCGGGCCCGCTTCGCTCGAGGCCCCAAAAATTCACTGGTCTATCCCCAGATCTGTCTGCCGGTGGTTCTCTTGTTTCCGCTCCACCCAAGCGAGCTTGGGCGGAGCCGCCCCTTCGGACCACGAGCCGTGGCGTTCAGCTCGCGTCATACGACCTCTTCGAACACGTCGCGCGGCGCGACGTCACGCGCCGAGCTCTAGCGACGCGAGAAGCACGCGGCCGTTCACGAGATCGCGGCCCGAAACCTCGCGGCGTCCTTCGAGCTGCGCTCGCACGATCTCGAGCGAGCCCTCCCTCGTAACGACCCACGGTGCCCCGTCGACCAAGCGGACGCTGCCGGTCGGCCCTGCGAGGTCGTGGGGATCGGCGCGGACGGCGGTGAGGCGCAGCATCTTGCCGCCGACGCTCGTCACTGCTCCGGGGCGGGGCGAGAGCCCGCGCACGAGATTGGCGATCGTGCGCGCGGGCTTGCCGAAATCCACGCGACCGTGTTCGCGGGTGAGCGGCGGCGCGCTCGTGGCGAGCGCCGCGTCCTGGGGCTCGGGCGTGAGCTCGCCCGCCAGCGCGCGCGGAAGATCCTCGCGCAGGACGCGCGCCGCGAGCTCTCCGAGGCGCGTCGTGAGCTCGCCCGCCGTCTCCGTTTCGCCGATGCGCACGGGATGGCGACTGAGCACGGCGCCCGTATCCATGCCTTCGTCCATCTGCATCAGCGAGATCCCGGTCTCCGCGTCGCCTTCGATGATGGCCCAGGCGATCGGAGCCGCGCCGCGATGTCGCGGGAGCAGCGACGCGTGCAGGTTGATCGCGCCGTGCGGCGCGAGCTCGAGGATGTCGCGCGGCAGGATGCGTCCGTAAGCGAGCACGACGAGGACGTCGGGCCGGCGCTCTCGGAGCCACGCGAGGAGCGCGCCGTCGCGCACTTTCACGGGCTGCGTGACCTCGAGCCCGAGCTCGAGGGCCCGCGCTTTTACCGCCGGAACCTGGAGGGAAAGGCCTCGGCCAGCGGGCCGGTCCGGCTGGGTAACCACTCCGACCACCTCCGCAACCTTCCGCAATGCTTCGAGAGACGGCACGGCAATCGGCGGCGTTCCGAAAAAAACCGCACGCGGAGGGGCTGGCTTTCCGTTCATGACTGATTACTTTGCGATCCTATGCCGTTCTGGTCGGTATCGCGAGCCGCAGGGTCCGCGGTTCCCCCCTACTACGGTTCAGCCTGGAGCCAAGAATGACCGAGAAGAAGAAGCCCCCGCCGCCGCCGCTGCCCGCATCCGGTCCGCCCCCGAGCGAGGACGAGCTCAAGTTCGGTGACGAGCTGCCCGTGCTTCCGATCCGTAACGCGGTCCTCTTTCCCGGTGCGGTTGCTCCGTTCGACGTGGGCCGCGAGAAGTCGGTCGCCCTCGTCGAGGACGTGCACAACCTGCAGAGCCCCGTCATCGCGATCTTTGCGCAGCGCGACCCGTCCACCGACGATCCGAGCGGCGACGATCTCTACCCCGTCGGCTGCGCCGCGCGGGTGCTCAAGGCGCTGAAGCACAGCTCCGGCAACTACTCCCTCATCCTCCAGGGTCTCACGCGCATCCGGCTCGACCAGGTGACGGCGTCGACGCCGTACATGCGCGCCAAGATCGCGCGCGTCGAGACCGGCGGCGTCGAAGACGTCGAGGCCGAGGCCTTGGCGATGAGCCTGCGCGACGTGGCCAAGCAGGTCATCCAGCTGATGCCCGAGCTCCCGCGCGAGGCGGGGTCGCTCATCGATTCCATCCAGGCCCCCGGCGCCCTCGCCGATCTCGTGGCCGCGAACCTCGACGCCCCCGTCGAGGAGAAGGCGCAGCTCATCGAGACGGTGGAGGTGAAGGAGCGCATCCGGAAGGTGCTGAAGCTCCTCACGCGCCAGCTCGAGATCTTGAAGATGCGCGAGCGCATCAACTCCCAGATCAAGGAGGAGATGGGCAAGAACCAGCGCGAGTACGTGCTCCGCCAGCAGCTCAAGGCCATCAAGGAAGAGCTTGGGGAGGACGACGGCGATCAAGGGGATCTCGACGGGCTCGAGGAGCGCATCGCGAAGGCGACCCTGCCGAGCGAGGCCGACAACGTCGCCAAGAAGCAGCTCAAGCGCCTGCGCTCGATGCAGGTCGGGAGCGCCGAGTACACGGTGGTCCGCACCTACCTCGACTGGATCCTCGATCTGCCGTGGACGCACTCGACCGAGGACAACATGGACATCGCCGAGGTGCGGCGCGTCCTCGACGAGGATCACTACGGCCTCGACAAGGTGAAGAAGCGCATCGTCGAGTACCTCGCCGTGCGCAAGCTGAAGAAGGACAAAAAGGGGCCGATCCTGTGCCTGATCGGGCCGCCCGGCGTCGGTAAGACGTCGCTCGGTCGCAGCATCGCCCGCTCGCTCGGTCGCAAGTTCGTGCGCGTGTCGCTCGGCGGCGTCCACGACGAGGCGGCGATCCGCGGCCACCGGCGCACCTACGTCGGCGCGCTACCCGGTCAGATCATCCAGGGCATGAAGAAGTCGGGGACCATCAACCCGGTCTTCATGATGGATGAGGTAGACAAGATCGGGCACGACTTCCGCGGCGACCCGAGCGCGGCGCTGCTCGAGGTGCTCGACCCCGAACAGAACAACACGTTCGCCGATCACTACCTCGAGATCCCGTACGACCTCTCGAACGTGATGTTCGTCGCGACGGCCAACGTGGCGGATCCGATCCCGCCGCCGCTGCGTGACCGCATGGAGATCCTCGAGATCCCGGGCTACACGCGGCGCGAGAAGCTCGCGATCGCGCGCCAGCACCTGATCCCGAAGCAGCTCGAAGAGCACGGCATCAAGGCCGAGCAGCTCACCATCACGGACGAAGCCGTGGAGGAGATCATCGAGCACTACACGCGCGAAGCCGGCGTTCGCTCACTCGAGCGCACGGTCGCGAGCGTGATCCGCGGTGTCGCCGTCAAGGTAGCGGAAGGTGACGCCAGTCCCCGCGTCATCAAGAGCGAGGAGGACCTGCATCAGTTCCTCGGAGCCATCAAGTACACGAGCGAGGTCGCGGAGCGCACGGAAGAGACCGGCGTCGCGACGGGCCTCGCCTGGACGAGCGTGGGCGGCGAGATCCTCTTCATCGAGGTGACGCGCATGTTCGGCACCGGCAAGCTGCAGCTCACCGGGCAGCTCGGCGACGTCATGAAGGAGAGCGCGCACGCGGCGCTCAGCTACGTCCGCACGAACGCCGAGAAATTCGGCCTCGCCAAGGACTTCCTCGAGAAGAGCGACATCCACGTGCACATCCCCGCGGGCGCCATGCCCAAGGACGGACCGAGCGCGGGCATCACCATGTTCACCGCCATCGTCTCGCTGCTCACGGGCATCCGCGTGCGGCACGACGTGGCGATGACGGGCGAAATCTCGCTGCGCGGCCGCGTGCTCCCGATCGGCGGCTTGAAGGAGAAGACGCTCGCGGCTCACCGCGCCGGCATCAAGCGCGTCCTCGTTCCCGAGCGGAACAAGGCCGACCTCGACGAGGTGCCGAAGGAAGTGCGCGACGAGCTCGAGTTCGTCTTCGTGAAGACGCTCGACGAGGTCCTGCAGGCGGCGCTCGAGAAGGTGCCGCAGCCCTCCCAGGCCTATCTCGACGAGATGGCCAAGGGGCAGGCGCAGCCGAGCTCGAACTAGCTCGAGCCGAACGGCCGCTGACGACGCGGTACGGAGCGCGTGAAAACGCGCACCGTGCCGCGTTGTCGTTTCAGACGAGAGCGCGCAGTCCGCGACGGAGCACCTCCGTCTCGGTCACCTCGAGCTTTGCGGCGAGGTGCTCGAGGAGGCGCTGGTCCTCCGGCGTGAAGCGAAAGGACTTCAGCCGGGCGGGGACCTTGCCGCGCCGTCCGACGCGCGTGAGCCAGCGGTGAATGTCGCGACCCGGAATGCCGCGAAAAGCGGGCGGCTCGCGGTCGCGCCGCAGCTCGGCGACGACCGGTGCGAGATCCGGCGGTAGTGGAGCCACGTTCGTGAAAAGCCCCGGCCGCTTGACGATCAGTGCCGGGAGTAGCTCGAGCAGGCGAGGTTCGAGCTCGCCCGCCCAGAGCACGTCGTCGAGCGCGAGGGGCTCGTCGTTGAGTGGCAGCGGGTGATTGACGATCAGGAGCCCCTCCCGGACGAAGCGTCCCATGACCGTCACGTAGCGGGCGTCTCCGCGTCGAGCCCGAACGACTCGCATCTTTCTTTTCGCCCGCGCTACGAGCCCTTGGTAGTCGATCACGTGAATACCTCCAAATCGAGCCTGTACTTCTTTGCGAGCTGCCAAAATCGCGGAGTCGGTCCGACCGTGAGGTACTCCGCGATGAGCACGCGGTTCTTGGCTGGCGCCTTCAATGCTTTGGAAACCAGGATGGCCTCTGGCTCGGCCAACATGAGCGCTACGAACTTGCCCTGGAACGCGGAGGTGTACCGAGTCTCACTCGGCATCCAGATCTCGTGCCCCAGGGGATCCAATTCGAGCCCGCGAGCGCGGAGCAACTCCGCGAAGCGACGACGGACGGCGTCTTCGTAGTCGGCGCGTACGTCGACATCCTGGGTCGCCGCCAGCTCGACGGGCAGTCCGAGCTCGAGGAGCGCAGCCTGGCCCAGGGCGCGGATGGTGCACGGCTTGAGTCGCAAGAGGCCGTCGTCCGCGAGGCGCAGGTTCTCGTCGATCATCCAACGATCGAGCTGTTCGGCGACTTCCCTGAGCATACTCCAAGTTTAGTCCAAATATGTATGTACGCTAGTGGCCATTGGCGTATATACAAATAGCCGGGCGGGCGCGCTTTTCAGCCTGCGACGCTCCGCGCCGCGCGGTGGCCCCCGCGCAAACATGCCCGGCGTCGGGGTCGTGCGAACGGCGCCGCTCTACTCGAGGGAAGCGGCGGGGTCGGGCGAGCTGCGGGGCGCGACCGGAGGGGGAGGGAGCGAGAAGCGTTCGTCGCCGCGGACCCAGGCGGCGAAGAGCTCGTAGCCGACGCCGAGGACGACGGCGCCGACGAAGAGGCCGATGATGCCGAAGCTGATCATGCCGCCGATGGCGCCGATGACGATCACGAGCGTGGGGACGCCGGCGCCGCGGCCGAGCAGGAGCGGCTTCAAGACGTTGTCGATGAGACCGACGAAGAGGGCCCAGATGGCGAACGCGATGGCCGTGCCTTTGCTCGCGGAAGCGAAGACGTAGATCGCGACGGGCACCATCACGAGCGCGGAGGGAAGCTGGGCGACGGCGCAGATGAGCACGAGCAGCGCCCAGACGCCCGCGGCTGGAACGCCGGCGACCGTCATGCCGAGCCACGCGAGCGCGGCCTGAATGGCGGCGATGCCGAGCACGCCCTTGGCCACGGCGCGAATGGTCGAGCTTGCCAGCTCGACGATTTGCTCGCCGTGGTACGGGGCCATGCGCTCCGCCACGGGCACGATGGCGTTGCGCGCCGCCTGCGCCTTCGCGAGGAACGCGACGGCGAGCACGACGGCGAACAGCGTCTGCAGCAAGCCGATGGACAGGCCTCCGAGCGACTGGAGCAGCCAGCGGCCGGCGTCGCGCAGCTGAGGCAGGTGCGATTCGACGACGGAGCGCGGGGTGTTCACCGCCTGCATCCAGAGGGTGTACAGGCGGTCGCCGACGAGCGGCCACTGTTTCACTTCGGGTTTCGGGAGCGGGAGCTTGAGCTCGCCGTTGGCCCACTGCTTTCCGACACGCGTCACGAACTCGGCGATCGAGTCGAAGAACATCCAGGTAGGCACGACGACGATCGCGAGCGCAAGCGCTCCGAACGCGATGGCGCCGACCACCGGACGGCGCGGGGCCAGGCGCTCGACGAGGGGATACGCCGCCGTCGCGATGATGCCGCCCCAGAGGATCGGCACCAGGAACGGCAGCACGATCTGCATGCACCAGGCGAGCCAGCCGCCGACGAGCATCACGCGGATGGTCGCGATCGTGACGCGACTCAGGAAATAGCCGTCGCTGGGTCGCCGCTCCATGGGTTTTAGCGGGGTGCCGGGGTGGGGCTAGGGGTAGGGGTAGCGCTAGGGCTAGGGCTAGGGCTGGCGGGAGTGGAGGGAGTGGAGGGAGTGGAGGGAGTGGAGGGAGTGGGAGCGGGGGATGCGGGAGGGGCGGAGCCGGAGGGAGAGGGGGCGTAGGTCAGGACGGGTTGGTTGTCCTTGTCGGATTTCATGGGCCAGCCGCCGCCGAGGGCCTTGTAGAGACGGACGAAGGACTTGGCGTGCTCGGTGGCGGAGCTGGCTTCGTCGTTTTCGGCGTCGAAGAGGGAGCGCTGGGAGTCGAGGACCTCGAGGTATTGAGCGACGCCGCCTTTGTAGCGAAGCTCGGAGAGCTCGAGGACGCGGCGGTCCGCGACGACGCGCTCCTGCTGAGCGCCGCGCTCTTGGCCGGCTTTGCTGAGGCCGATGAGCGAGTCTTCGACCTCGCGCAGGGCCTGGAGGAGCGTCTTTTCGTAGGCGTAGACGGCTTGGCGTTGCTGCGATTCGCGGGCTTCGACGCGTGCTTGGTTCTTGCCGGCGTTGAAGATCGGCTGGAGGAGGTTCGCGAAGAGCCGCCAGGTCTGGCTCGCCGGATCGAGGAAGTTGCCGAGATCGGTGCTCGCGAGGCCGTACGACGCCGTGAGCGAGATCTGCGGGTAGAGCATCGCTTTGGCTTCGCCGATGCCGGCCGTCGCCGACCAGAGCTCCATCTCGGCTTTGCGCACGTCGGGGCGGCGCTCGAGGAGCTTGGCGGGGAGGCCCGCGGGGACCTCGGCGGGAATGGGCTGCTGATCCGGGCCGGGCGTGCGCTTGATGGCTTCGGGGTTGTGGCCGAGCAGGAACGAAAGCTCGTTCTCTTTTTGGACGACGAGCTTCTCGAGGTTGAACGACAGCGCCTGGAGGCGGTGCAGCTCCGCTTCGGCTTGGCGCATGTCGACCTCGTGCGTGACGGCGCCTTCGAAGCGCGTCTTCGCGTAGTCGACGTTCTCGCGGCGCGAGGCGAGCGTGCGCTGCGCGATCGCGAGACGCTGATCGAGACCGCGCAAATCGATGTACGTGATGGCGACGTCGGAGACGAGGGACATCGCTACGGCGCGCCGTGCTTCTTCGCTCGCAAGCAAGAGCGCGCGCTGTGCCTCCGTCGCGCGGCTGATGCGGCCGAAAAAGTCGATTTCCCACGACAGATCGAGGGTCGCGACGGCGAGACCCGTCGGGTCGCGGGTTCCTTGCGGGTGCGCGAGGCTGCCGTTGGCCGGGTTGATGCCGCCGCCGGTGATATTCGCGTCGAGCTTCGGATAGAAATCGGCCTTGGCGATGCCGACGTTGGCGCGCATTTCCTCGATGCGCTCGACGGCGATCTTGAGGTCGCGATTCTCGGCCAGCGCGATGTGGATGAGCTTCTTCAGCTGCTCGTCCTTGAAGAGATCCCACCAGGCGACGTTGGCGAGCGACGGGCCTTCGGTGGCTGCCGCCGGGTCGCGCCACTGCTGCGGAGCTTTGACGGGCGGACGCTCGTAGTCGGGTCCGACCGCGCAGGCGGCGGTGACGAGCGAAAGGGCGACACCTGCGAAGCAGGTGAGGGGGGCGCGACCGGCGAAGCCGGCGCGGGGGGCGGGAACGCCCCCCAAGACAGAGCTAGAGCGGCGCTGCGAAGCAGCGCCGGCGGGGCGAAGCCACGCCCTCAAAAAGCGCGGGGCGATTTTTGAGAGCTGCTCTAGCGCGCCGAGAATGCGTCGCATGTCAGTGCGTCGCCCCGGCGTGCGAGCCCTTGACCGGAGCCGTTTCGGTCGGTGCGTTCGGTGCGTCTTGCTTCGGCGCGCCTTTGCCCTTGAAGAGCGAGAGGACGAACACGAAGTTGCCCGGAATCAGGAACACGCCGGCCGCGGTGGCGATCAGCATGCCCCAGAACACCGCCGTTCCCATCACGGTCTGCGCGCCGGCACCGGCGCCGCTCGCGCGCATCAGCGGGATCACGCCGAGGATGAAGGCGAAGGCCGTCATGAGGATCGGCCGGAAGCGCAGGCGCGCCGATTCGAGCGCCGCCTCCATCAGGCCCATGCCCTCGTCGTGCTTGGCTTTCGCGAATTCGACGATCAGAATCGCGTTCTTCGCGGCGAGACCGATCAGCATGATGTTGCCGATCTGCACGTAGACGTTGTTGTCGAAGTTGCCGAGCCAGACGCCGAAGAAAGCGCCGAGCACGACGAGCGGCGAGCCCAAGAGCACGGCCCACGGCAGGCGCCAGTTTTCGTAGAGCGCCGCGAGGAGCAGGAAGACGAAGATGATCGCGAGCGCGAGCGTGGGGCCCGCGGGCGGCGCGACCTTCTCTTGATACGACATCGACGAGTAGGCGAAGCCCATCTCGGCGGGCATCGTCTTCTTGAAGACGTCCTCGAGCGCGGCGAGCGCTTGGCCGGAGGTGTAGCCGGGCGCCGGAATGCCGCTGATCTCGGCGGAGCGGAAGAGATTGAAGCGGTTGGTGATCTCCGTGCCCTTCTTGTCCTTCACCGTGACGAGGGTGGAGAGCGGGATCATGTCGCCCGTCGATTTGCTGCGCACGTAGACCTGACCGATGTCGTCGGCCTTCTGGCGGTAGCTCGAGTCGGATTGGACGTAGACGCGGAAGAGGCGCCCGAAGCGGTTGAAGTCGTTGACGTAGGTGCCGCCGAGCATCGCGGAGAGCGCCTGGAACACGTCGTTCACGGGGACGCCGAGCTTGCGCGCCTTCTCGCGATCGAGCTCGACGCCGACCTGCGGGTAGCTCGGGTTGAACGCCGTCGAGAGGTTCAAGAGCTCCGGACGCTTGCGTCCTTCGGCCAAGAACGTCGCCGTGTACTTGCCGAGGTCCTCCACGGAGAGCGAGCCGCTCCGATCCTGCAGGAGGAAGTTGAAGCCCGCGGACGCGCCGAACCCCGCGATGGTCGGGATGTTGAAGGGGAACATCAGGGCTTCGGGGATCCCCGCGAGCTGCTTCTGCAGCTTGCCCATGATGGCGCGCACGTGGAGCTCGGGACGCTTGCGCTCCTCCCACGGCTTCAGGCGCACGAAGATGGTCGCGAAGTTCGACTGGTACGTGCTCGTGACGGCGCCGTAGCCGCCGATCGACTGGTAGGAATCGACGCCCTCCGTCTTCGCGAGGATCGCCTCCGCCTGCTGCATCGCGGCGCTCGTGCGGTTGAGCGAAGAGCCGGGCGGCAGCTGGAGCGCGATGCCCATGATGCCCTGGTCCTCCTCCGGCACGAACCCCGCCGGGACCTTGCCGGCGAAGAAGCCGGCGCCCGCCACCACGACGCCGATGAGGAGGATCGTGATGAACGAGCGACGCACGAGGTGCTTCGCGATCCCGACGTAGCCGCCCGTCACCTTGTCGAAAGCCTTGTTGAAGCCGCGGAAGAACCACTGGATCGGGCCCTTCTTCGGGCCGGGCTTCGCGGGCTTCAAGAGCATCGCCGCGAGCGCCGGCGAGAGCGAGAGGGCGCTGAACGCCGAGAGCATCACGCTGATGGCGATCGTGAGCGCGAACTGCTGGTACATGCGCCCCGTGAGGCCGGGGATGAAGGCCACCGGAATGAACACGGCCGAGAGGATCAGCGCGATGCCGATCACGGGCGCCGACACCTCCTTCATGGCCTGCACGGTGGCGTCCTTCGGACTCAAACCATGCTCGATGTGGTGCATCACGGCCTCGACCACGACGATCGCGTCGTCGACGACGATGCCGATCGCGAGCACGAGACCGAACATCGAGAGCGTGTTCACCGAGAACCCGAGCAGCGGAAAGAAGATGAACGTCCCGACGAGCGATACCGGCACCGTGAGGAGCGGGATCAGCGTGGCGCGCAGGTTCTGGAGGAAGATCAGCACCACGAGCGTCACGAGGATCACGGCCTCGAAGAACGTGTGGAGGATCGACTCGATCGACGCTTTGACCGACGGCGTCGTGTCGTAGACGATCTTGTAGTCCATGTCGGAAGGGAAGATTTCCTTCGCCTTCTTCATGGTCTCGTAGATGGCTTCGGACGCCTTGAGCTGGTTCGCGCCCGGGAGGAGGTAGACGGCCATCGCGCCGGACGGCTTGCCGTCGAGGCGCCCGAAGGAGTCGTAGTTCTGCGAGCCGAGCTCGGCGCGGCCCACGTCCTTGATGCGGATCTGCGAGCCGTCCGGGTTCTCGCGGATGATGATGTTCTCGAACTCCTCGGGCTTCACGAGGCGTCCGGGGGCGCTCACCGTGAGCGTGAACTTCTGGGTCTCCGGCGCGGGGAGCGTGCCGACGCGACCGGCCGGCGCTTCGAGATTCTGCTCCTTGATGGCCGAGATGACGTCCGACGGCGTGAGCTTGAGCTGGGCGAGCCGATCGGGCTTGAGCCAGATGCGGAGGCCGTAATCGGTGCCGCCGAAGAGGTCGACCTGCGCGATGCCGGGGATGCGCAGCAGCTGGTCGCGCAGGTTGATGCCGCAGTAATTGATGAGGTAATTCGCGTCGTACGTGCCCCCGGGCGAGTAGAGCGAGATCAGCATCAGGATGCTGGGGCTCATCTTCTTGACGGTGACGCCCTGCTGGATCACCTCTTGCGGCAGGCGGGCCTGGGCGGTCGAGACGCGATTCTGCGTCAGGACGTTCGCCATGTCCTGGTCGACGCCGACGCCGAAGTTCACGTCGAGCTGCATGCGGCCGTCGCTCGTGTTCGACGACTTCATGTAGATCATGTTCTCGACGCCGTTGACCTCCTGCTCGACGGGGGTCGCGACGGAGCCCTCGACGCTGAGCGCGGATGCGCCCGGGAACGTGCCGGTCACGCGAATCGTCGGCGGCGCGAGGAACGGGTACTGCTCGATCGAGAGCTTGGTGAGCGTGAAGCCGCCCATCAGCACGATCAGGATCGAGATGACGATCGCGACGATCGGCCGCCGGATGAAGAAGTTCGCCATGGCCTAGGGCTTTTCGGCGGACGCAGCGACGGCGGCGGAGGCGCTCGGCGCCGGTGCTGACGTAGCGGCGGAGTCGAGGGTCTTGAGCTCGATGAGCGGGACGAGCTCGGGCTTCACCTTCGCGCCGGGCTTCACCTTCTGAAGCCCTTCGACGACGACACGCTCACCCGGCTTCACGCCGCTCTCGAGCACCCAGAGATCGCCGACGCGCTCGACCGTCTTCACCATCCGAATTTCGACGGTGTCGTCGGGGGTCACGATGGCGACGTTGGTGATGCCCTGCTGGTCGGCCACGGAGCGCCGCGCGACGAGCACGGCGTCTTTCTTCTGCCCGACCTCGACGCGGACCTTGGCGAACTGGCCCGGCCGCACGACGCCGCCCGGGTTCGGGAATTCGGCTTCGACCTGGATGGTGCCGGTCGTGGGGTTCACGTTGCGATCGACGAAGGAGAGCTTGCCGTCCTGGGGGTGCGTCGAGCCGTCGGCGAGGATCAGCTTGAAGACGGCAGCGCCGCCGGGTGTCACTCCGCCATCGCCCGCGCCGGCGTCGGCGAGCT
>DASUGE010000563.1:0-13261 GCA_036274215.1 Polyangiaceae bacterium
CGTTCCACCTCCCGCGTCTCGTGGGCTTCGGTCGCGCGCTCGAGCTCCTCCTGCTCGGCGAGCGCATCGACGCCAAAAGAGCGCTCGAGCTCGGCCTCACCTCGCGCGTGCTGCCCCCGGGTGAGCACCTCGAGGCGGCGCTCACGCTCGCGGCGCGGCTTGCCGAGGGGCCTCCCCTCGCGCTGGCCGCCATCAAGCGCGCGACGCGAGCGAGCATCGACGGCACGCTCGCCGACGCCCTCACGCGCGAGGCAGAGGGGCAAGCCCAGCTGCTGGCGAGCGCCGACCTGCGCGAAGGCGTCGCCGCCTGGATGGCCAAACGCAAGCCGAGCTTCAGCGGCCGCTAGCCCTCCGAGCTTCCGCTTTCCTGTTAAAAAACCAGCGGCGTCGCCGCTCGGTGTCTGATCAGTACGGCGGAGGGCCGTACAGCGACTCGCGGAACTCCGAGTAGCCGAATTCCTGACCGCTCGGCGACTTGAGGGTCATCACCGTCGTGCCCGAGGTCGTCGCCTCGGTGATCGTGCCCGTCGTCGAGCCGGTGATGAGGACGTTCCCGTTCGGCAAGAGCTGCGCGTCGCCGAGCACCATGCTGTTCGTGCCGGTGATCTTCGCCGTCTGTGACGCCTTCATGGTGGCCGGATCGAGCTTGTAGACGAAGGTCGCGCTCGACTGACCGCTGCCGTTGTTGAAGAAGACGAACTGATTGTCGGCGGTCAAGTGATGACCATGGTTCACGGACCAGGTCGTGACGCCAGTGAAGTTCTTTGACGCGTCGACCGGGTTCGCACCGCCGAACTGCCATTGGAGCACGCCGGCGCGCGAGAGCTTGGCGTAGAGGTTCGGGTTGCGGTCGCCGATGGTGTAGCTGTCGTCGCGCTCGTAGTAGTGAATCGCGTTGGTGTGGTAGCTGTTCGAGCTGTAGATCGCCTTCAGATCGGCGACGACCACCTTCGCGGCGCCGCCGTCCGGGAACTCGACGAGCGAGCAGGGGGCGTCCATGCCCGTCGAGTTCCAGAGGAACGTGGCGACGCCGCCCGGAATCGCCGTGAAGTCGTGGTGAGAGTCGGTGGCTCCGCTGACGGTCTGCGCGTCGCTGCCGTCCATCGCGATCGACTGGATTTTACCGGCTTTCGAGTTCTGAACGTTGAGCGACATCGAGATGAAGCGCTTCGCGTCCCAGCTCAGGTGAACGCGGCTCGGTTGCTGGGGCACGGCGCTGCTGGGGGCGACCCAGACGACCGTGCCGTCGGCATCGACGATGTACGCCGACGCGCCGTTGCGGCCGCTGCTCTGGATGATGAAGCCCTTGTCGTGCTTGGCGGCGTCCATGATGGTCGCGGTGACCTTAGGAGCGTTCGAGAGCGCGCCGGTCATGATGGGCTGATCCATGCCGACGCAGGTCCCAGCGGACGACGTGAGCTTGATGCGATAGACGTAGCTCGCGCTCGGCTTCATGCCGACGAGGTACGTCTGGTACATCGGCGCCTTCAGGTCGACCTGCGCGACGTCGGTAATGCCGCCGGCGGCCGGGCCGAATTCGATTTCGGCTTTGGTGATGCCGGTGAGGGTCGTCGTGAACGTCACCGTGTGCACGGTGGGAATCGCGGTGCTCTGCACCGACTTGGATTCGATCGTGCAGGTCGCCGTGGAGCCCGTGCCGCCCGTGCCCGACCCTGCCATGCCCGTGCCAGCGCTGCCGGCCGCGGTGCTTCCCGCCATTGCCGAGCCTCCGGCGCCCGTGCCGCCCTGAGGCCCCGTGCCGCCCATCGGCTGAGCGCCGCCGCGACCCGCCCCGGGCCCGACACCACTGCCGGCCATCCCACCGTTCGAGGTGCCGGCGCTGCCCCCCGTCGTGCCCCCGGCGCCGCTGCCCGAGGTACCCCCGGAGCCGCCCGAGCCGAGCCCTGCGCTGCCCCCCTTGCCCGCGCTGCCGCTCGAGCCGCCGGACGCTGGGTGCGCGCCCGAGCCGCCTGTTCCTGCAGAATCACCGGGCCCCTCCTCGGCGGGAGACCCGCACGCGGCATAGAGCGCGGTGGACGAGCACACGGCAAGCAGAACGACGTTCTTCTTCATCTCTGGCCTAATCCGAACATTGTACCCAGGGGATGCTGAAACATGCAGGTATTCCCAGTAATCAGATATGTTTTCATTTCCACGGGCACTCAAGTTTTCCATGCGTGACGCGCTGCTCTTTTTTCTCGTTGCGATCGCACTCGCGAGCGGCGCGTGCGAGACGAAGCACGCCGAGCGCTGCAAGCTCGAATGTCAGGCGCGCGGCCTCTGCACCGAGCGCGGAGGGAAATGCGTCGCCACCGACGAAGGGGATTGCGGTCGGTCGCGTGCGTGTGAAGAGCACGGTCGCTGCAAGCTCGCCGGCGACGACTGCCGCGCTACGAACGAGAGCTGCCGCACCTTCGCGGGCTGCGAGAAGAGCGGCGCGTGCGGCGAGCACGGCGGCGAGTGCGCGCCGACGACGAACGCACACTGCGCGCCGACCGAGGGCTGCCGGAGCGACGGGCTCTGCACGGCGCAAGGCGGACTCTGCATCGCGCTCCACGACGATTGTCGCAACGCGGACGTCTGCAAGCGCTTCGGGCGCTGCACCGCGGACGAGGGTCGCTGCGGCACGTTCGGGCCGGCCGACTGCCTCGCGGGCGAGATGTGCAAGAAGCAGGGCTTCTGCACCTTCGTCAAGGATCACTGCGACCTCACGTCGGCTGCGGATTGCGAGAAGACCGACGGCTGCCGTGACTTCGGCACGTGCACGTTCGTGGCGGACACGGGCAAGAGCAGCGCGGGTCGCACGGCCGGCTGTGTGATCGGCTCCGACGCGGATTGCCGGCGTTCCACCGCCTGCAAGGAGCGCCAGGCCTGCCGCAAGGGCACCGCGAAGATCGGTTACCCGGCGGCCTGCACGCGTTAGCGACGGGTCTCGCTGCTGACCCTCGTCAGGGTCGGAGCGACGTTTCGTAGTACGCTCGCGCCCGTGGACGACCCGAGCGTCTGGCATCGCCTCCAGTTCGCCTTCACGATCGTCTACCACTACCTCTTCCCGCAGCTCACGATGGGGCTCGCGCTCCACCTCGTGCTCTGGAAATGGCGCGCCTATCGCCACGGTGACAGCGCGAGCGCCGAGGCCGCGCGCTTCTGGGCGCGCATCTTCGGGGTAAACTTCGCGTTCGGGGTCGTCACGGGCGTCCCCATGGAGTTCCAGTTCGGAACGAATTGGGCGCGCTTCTCCGACTACGCGGGCGGCGTCGTCGGTCAGACGCTCGCGCTCGAGGGCATGTTCGCGTTCTTCCTCGAGAGCGCGCTGATCGCGGGCCTCGTGTGGGGGGAGAAGCGGCTCGGGCCGAAACGCCATTTCTGGGTCACGGTCGGCGTCTTCGTCGGGAGCTGGCTCTCCGGCTACTTCATCGTCACGACCAACGCCTTCATGCAGCACCCGCAGGGGCATGCGTTCGACGCGCGGGGCAGGCTCGTGCTCGCGGACATCGCGAGCTACCTGTTCAATCCGTGGGCGCTCGTCCAATACGCGCACACGATGCTCGCGGCGGTCGTGACGGCCTCGTTCGTCGTCGCGGCCGTGGGCGCGCTCTACGCGCTACAGGGCGTTCATCGAGCCGCCGCGGAGCGCTTCCTCAAGTCGGGCGCGCGCGTGGGGCTCGTGGCCGCGCTGCTCGTCGCGTTCCCGACGGGCGATCGGCAAGCCAAGCTCGTCGCCGAGCACCAGCCGGTGACGCTCGCCGCGATGGAAGGGCGCTTCGAAAGCGGCTCTCACGCGCCCCTCACCTTCATCGGCCAGCCGAACGTGCGCGAGCGGCGCATCGACAACGCCATCCACGCGCCGGCCGTGCTCAGCATCCTCGCCTACGGCACGCCTCAGCGCAGTGTGCTCGGCCTCGACGCGTTTCCGACCGATCAATGGCCGACGAACATCGAGCTCCTCTACTATTCGTTCCACGTGATGGCCGGGCTCGGGACGGTATTCATCGCGCTCCTCTCCCTGGTCAACTTCGCGCTGTATCGGGGCGCATTGCTCGCGAATAAGCCACTGCTCTGGTGTCTGATGCTCGCGTTTCCGTTTCCCTACATTGCCACCACGGCGGGGTGGATGACGGCGGAGCTCGGTCGCCAGCCGTGGCTCGTGTACGGGCTCTTCCGCACGGCGCAGGGCACGAGCGACAGCGTGAGCTCCGGGAACGTGCTCTTCACGCTGATCGGCTTCACCGGGCTCTACTTCGTGCTCGGGCTCCTGTTCGTGTTCCTGGTCGGGCGGGAGGTGGCGCACGGCCCCGGTGCTCCTGCTCCGGAGCTCTACGGCGACCCCGCAGTCGCTCACCCCGAAACGGGAGGCAGGCATGGCTGAGGGCTGGTTCGCCGCGCTCGCGCTCACGCTGACGACGTTCGTCGTGCTCGACGGCTTCGACTTCGGCGTGGGCGCGCTCTCGCTCGTGCTCGCGAAGAACGACGCCGAGCGGCGCGCCGCCATCGCCGCGATCGGGCCGTTCTGGGACGGCAACGAGGTGTGGCTGATCGCGAGCGGCGGGGTCTTGTTCCTCGCCTTCCCGAGCCTGCTCGCCACGGCGTTTCCTGCGTTCTACCTGGCTTTCTTTCTCGTGCTCTGGTGCCTCGCGCTGCGCGGCATCGCGATCGAGGTGCGGAGCCACGTCCAAAGCCCGCTCTGGCGCTCGTTCTGGGACGTCGTGTTCGGAGGGAGCAGCGGCGTCCTCGCGCTGCTCTTCGGCGTGGCGCTCGGCAACGTCGTGCGTGGCGTACCGCTCGAGCCCGGGAGCCCGCTCACGCTCGCCTTCTTCACGAATTTCTCGCCGTTCGGTCAGGTCGGGCTGCTCGACTACTACACGGTGAGCGTCGGGCTGTTCTCGCTCGTCGCGCTCCTGGCGCACGGCGCCGCGTTCCTCGCCTTCCGCACCGACGGCGAGCTGCGGGACCGCGCGCGCCGGGCCGAGCGGCGACTCTGGTTTGCGGGTGGCGTGCTGTTCGTTCTCGTCAGCGCCGAGACGGCACTGATTCGCCCCGAGCTTTTCGCGACGCTCGCCGTGCGACCTCTCGCCTGGCCGTTCGTCGCGCTCGCCGTCGGAGGCGTCGTCCTCGGCGCGCGCGCGCACCGCCGCGAGGCCGATCACCTGGTCTTCGTCGGCGGCGCGCTGCTCCTCGCCGGCCTCCTCGGCGCGACGGCCGTTGGCCTGTACCCGACCCTGCTCCGCTCGACGCTCTCGCCGGCCGCATCCATCACGGCGCCCGCGGCGCTGAGCGCCCCCTACGGTCTCTCCGTGGCGATCGCGTGGTGGCCCGTCGCCGTCGCGCTGGCAGCGCTGTACGTGGCGTTCACGTTCAGCGCGAACCGCGAGAAGATCCGCTCGAGCGACTGAGCCGCTACGACCCGAGGCAGCCGAAATCGATGGCGACCTTGGCCGCCGGATCCCCCTGCACGACGGTGCACGTGGCCGGGCAGAGGTTGATCTGCTTCTCGTCGTCGCTGTAGTAGAAGCCCTCGTTCGCGGCGCACGCGCTCTCCGAAGAGCGGCGCACGAGCGGAACCTGGGCCCCGCTGCCCGGTTTGTACGAGACCTTCGTCTGGTTCACGTCGACCACGCCGTGCGCCGGATCCGGCACGTCGTAAACGCACGACGCCTTCGCGCCCTCGATCACGCCTTCGGCGATCTTCTGGAAAATGTCGTTGAAATTGTCGTTGTAGCAGGACGGATAGCGGAGCCCGCCCGTCATGATGCTGAGCTCTTGGTAGCCGATGCCCGGGTTGGCGCCGTCTGCCAGCTGGGAACCGGTCGTGCCCTGGCAATTGGTCTGCGCCGTGCCGTTCGCCCGGCAGCACTTCGTCCCGACGGGGTCCGCGGGCGAGAGGACGGCGTTGTTGACGGCCTTGTCGGCGTGCATGCCGACGATGCTGTACCAGGTGTAGTTGCGATCGCCGCTCGTGGTCTGAAACTGCGCGGGATCGAGCGCGCGCAACGCGGTATCGAAAGCGGTCGCCCCCGCGAGATTGTCGGTGAGCCCAGTGCACTCGCTCGCCGAGGGACTGTCGTCCGTGATGCCGATGAACACCTTGTAGGATTCGGGGCGCAGGAATTGCTTCCAGCCGTTCGGAGCCACGGCCACCCAGCCCGCGCGCCCGTGCGTCGAGATCGGGTCCTTCGTGTCGTACGAATCGAGGAGCGCGCACCACATGTTGTGGCTGCTGATGTCCGTGCTGTGGTGGTAGAAGCGCGGCGGATTGTTGGCGACCGCGGGCGTGGCGGCCCCGGAGGAAGCCGGGCAGCTGAGCGAGCTCAACGGTGCGCCGATGCAGATCGAATAGGCAGAATCGGAGGCCGTGCCACCGTCGTAGTTGTGCGCGAAGACGTTGCCGTAGCGCGACACCAGGATCACGCGGTAGTCGATGCCGCTGTTGCCGATGATGCTCGCAAAGTCGCTGTTGATGCGCGCCTGCACGGCCTGGATCTCGCCGGCCATGCTCTCCGAGTTGTCGATGCTGATGACGACGTCCATCGGACGCTTCACGAGCGTCGCCTGGCCGGTCTCGGTCGCGCAGGCGCCGCCCTGCCCGCCCTGGTCCGGCTCGTAGTCGAAGGTCACGTCGGGGAAGCCGCCGAAGCCCGGAACGTCGCCGAACCCGCCCTCGTCGCCGTTGCCCGAAGTGCCGCCGCGTGCGCTCGAGCCGCTGGTTCCGCCCGTACCGTCGCCCTTGCCGCTGCTGCCGCCCTTGGTGGGGTTGATGACGTTGCCGGTGCCGCCGCTCTCCGCGGCGCTCGAGTTCCCACTCCCGCCGCTACCCTTGCCGGCGCTGCCGCCGGAGTTGTCGCGACGCGTGGACACCTCGGCCGTGCCGGAGCACGCGTAGACGACGCCCGTCGCGCCCAAGAGCAGGGAAATTTCTCGAACGAAGACTCGACGCACGCTATGGCTCCTCATCGGACAATCCTGATCGTCGGGCAACCCAGGGTGATGCGCACCACGCCGTCCGGATCGCCCTGCACGCGCTCGCACGCGTCGCCGCACAAGAGGATCTTCGTGCGGTCGTCGCTGTACATCCACCCGTCGGCTTCGTCGCAGCTCGTGGCCATGTCGTCGAAGCCGATCGTCTCCTCCTCCCCTTTACCGGGCTCGAAGATGACGTTCACCTTGCTGAAATCGACGCCGCGCCCGTCCTCGTTGCGAGGCACGTCGAACTCGCACGAGAGCACCTTGTCGTGCGTGATGTCATAGAGCGCCGCGTCGAGATCGGTCGCGAAGTCCTGACTCGTCGTCATGTCGAAATGGCAGTCGCCCTCGTCCGGCGGGTCGGTGTCGTGGTTGCAGGAGCTCTTCGCGGCCGTCCCGCCCTCCCACGCGATCCGCGACAGGAGGGACCGGGCCTGCTCGCTGCCCGGAGCGCCGATCACGAACGTCCGGATGTTGAACAGGCGCGCGTTCGGCACGTCGGTGGTGACGAGCTTGTCGAGCTCGGATTCCTTGCAGGTTTCGGCGCCGTCCGTGAGCAACACGACGAAGGTGTTCCCGACGAGCTTGCGCTCGCGGATCGCGTCCGACAGGTGCTGGTAGCTGAGGATCGTCGCGCCCGCGATCGGCGTCTCGCCCGCCGGGCTCACGCCGTCGAGCTCGCCGGCAATGGTGGCTCGCTGGTCGCTGTCGAGCTTCGCGATGTCGACGGCGGGGTCCGCGCTCACGCCGCATTCGTCAGCGATCGGGAACAACGTGAGGCCGGCACGGATGTTCGTCTGATCGACGAGCTTGTTGAGCGCACCGCTGAGCGCAGAGCTTGCGACCTCCCACTTGGTGGGCTTCGACATGTCTTCTTGAATCGGCTTGTACGAACAACGCTCGTTGAGCGTGGCGTCACCCTCGGGCGGGTTGCAGTTCATGCTGCCGCTCTTGTCGATCAAGAAGAGGAGGTTCGCGGGGGTGAGCTTCGCCTCCTGCTTGCTCGTCGCGCACGCTTGCATTTCGCCGGGCTCCTCGCCGCCGGCGCCGGCGCCAGCGAAAGCGGCCGTCCCCGCCGTCCCGCCCAGCGAGCTGCCGCCGGTCGAGCTGCCGCCGGTCGAGCTGCCGCCGGTCGAGCTGCCGCCCGTTCCTGCGCTGCTGCCGCCCGTCGCTGCCTGACCGCCGGTGCCGGCGCCGCCGCTCGAGGGGCCACTACCACCCGTGCTGCCTACCGGCGGGTCGTCGCCGCTCGAGCCACACGCCACGGCCCATGCCGTTACGGAAAACGGTAACCACCCCCAGTGCCAGACTGAACGCATCTTCGAAAAAGCTCCTACGACGACCAGCATAGCGCAGGGTGATGGTGGTCGGCACGGCGCGTCACGGCTCGCCGCGAGCGATGATCCACTGTGACTAGAACTCAGAGCTCCGACGTCGCGAGTGCGTCAGAGTGGGCGCACGTGCGTCAGAGGCGCACGCGGGGTCAGAAGAGGTAGCGCTCGCCCGAATCGCAGAGCACGGTGACGACGTTCCCTTTGCCGAGCTCCGAGGCGACTTCACACGCGACGTGCACGTTGGCTCCCGACGAAGGACCGACCAACAGCCCTTCTTCACGCGCGAGACGTCGCGCCATGCGCTCAGCCGCCACGTCGCTCACCTCGACCACGCGATCGAGCAGCCCGCGCTCGAGGATCTGCGGCACGAATCCGGCGCCGAGGCCCTGGATCCCGTGCATCCCCGCCGGCTTGCCGGAGAGCACGGCGCTCTGCGCGGGCTCCACGGCGACGATGGACACCGACTTGCCGAGCTTCTCGCGCAGCACGCGACCGACGCCCGTGATCGTTCCGCCAGTGCCGACCCCGCTCACGAACGCCGCGACCTCGCCTCCCGTCTGCTCGAGGATCTCGAGCGCCGTGCCGCGCTCGTGGGACAGCGGATTGGCCGGGTTCTGGAATTGGCTCGGCATGAACGAACCCGGCGTTTCGTCGAGCACCTGACGCGCGCGCGAAACGGCGCCGGTCATGCCGTCGGCGGCGGGCGTGAGAATGATGTCCGCGCCGTAAGCGCGCAGGATGTAGCGACGCTCGAGGCTCATGTCCTCCGGCATGACGAGCACGCAGCGGTAGCCGCGCACCGCCGCGATCATCGCGAGGCTGATGCCGGTGTTGCCGCTCGTCGCTTCGACGATCGTGGCGCCGGCCGCGAGCTTTCCGGAGCGCTCGGCCTCGAGGATCATCGACAGCGCGGGGCGATCCTTGACGCTCCCCGCCGGATTCATGAGCTCGCATTTGGCCCAGACGGTGGCGCCGCCGGCAGGTCCGACGCGTCCGAGGCGAACGAGCGGCGTGTTGGCGATCAGGGCGAGCGCGTCGTCGGCGACACGCAGGCCGTTCGAGGTGATCCGGCTCGCTTCGGCGCCGGTCGCTCGGGGCGTTTTGCTCATGGCATGCGGAGGTTACACCGCTTTTTCGCGAGATGCGCCCCCGGGCCCCACCCGTCCTAGGGCTTAACTAGACCGGTTCGGCTCGAACCACCGCGGGCGAGCCGCCGACCGCCAACCGGACGCCCGGCTCGTGATGCGGCGCTTTCACGCGGGCGAGCGCCAACGAGCGGCCAAGCACGGCGCTTTCGGCGGCGCTCGTCACCTCCCCGACGGGAGCTCCGGCGGCGTCGGTCACCGGCGCGCCGGGCGGGGGGCAGGCGCCTTCGAGCTCGAGCTGAGCGAGCCGCCGCTTGAGCTTGCCGCGCGCGTCCTGCATGAAAACGACCTCCTGCCCGAGGTAGCAGCCCTTCGTCCAGGAAACGGCCACGCGCTCGAGCGCGGCTTCGTGCGGGTTGTCGCTCGGGCCGTAGTCGACGCCGAACGCGCCGACGCGTCGCTCGACGCGCAGGCGCTGCCACGCTTCGGCCGTCGCGAGAGCGGCACCCCGAGCGAGGAGGAGCGCCGTGACGTCTTCGAGCTTCGTGCGCGGGAGAAGAAGCAGCGCGCCGCCGAGACCGGTTCGATCGAGGGTCGCGCTCGTGACACCCTCGAGAGTGGTGGCGGCGCTCGCGAGCTCCGTCGCCTTAGGACCGTGAACCGCGAGGGTCGCGAGCTCGGGCGTGGCGCTTCGGAGCTCCGCGTCCTCCATCACGAGCATGCGCTCGAGCTCGCCGAGGACCAGGGCCTCCGTGCCCGGCGAGAGCGCGAGGGCGAGCTCCTCCCCACGCGTGAGGACGAGGAAGTCCGCTTGGATCTTGCCTACCTTGCTGAGGAGCAGCCCGAACGCCGCGCTACCCGGGCTCACGGTCGCGACATCCGCCGTGACGACGCCGTTCAGCCACGCGACCCGATCGCTGCCCGCGACGAGCAGCACACCGCGCTCGGCCTCGCTGACGATGAGCCCCGAGGTTCGCGCCGCCGTACTCGCCGGATCGAGGGTCACGGTCGCCTCACTCGAGCGGAACGCCCTCGCCGGCCACCGGGTAGATCGCGCCGTCTTTGATCGTGAGCTCTCGCGCGCCCGACGCGCTCTTGAGCAAAAGCTTGAGGCCGGTCGATGCGTTGGCGTTGACGAGGCTCTGGAGCTTGCCTTCCTCCATCTTCTCCACGGGCTGCCCCATCGCCGCGACGATCTCGTCCCCGGCGTGCAGCCCGGCGCGTCCCGCGGGGGACTCGCCGATCACGTGCGTGACCACGGCCTCGCCGGTGCGAAGCTCGTACGAGAACCCGAGACCGAGACGCGCGTGCGCGCGCTCGACGATCAAGCGCACCCGTCCGCCGTTCCTGCACTCGATCTCCATGTATGGCTCGTCACCCTGGACGAAGTCGTGCAAGCTCGGCACCTTCTCGCTACAGATCGGGTGGTTGTTGAGTGGGTTACTGTCCCACACCTCGATCTTGAGCACGTCGCTCTGCCGGAAGCGGTAGTTGGCGCGCTCCTGGTCGGCCCAGGTCGGGCGAATCGTGTCGCTCTCCACGGAGGTGACGAGGAGGTCCTTGCCGTTCAGGATGAGCTTGGCGAAGGGATCGGGGGCTTCTCCGCCGACGGCGTCCCAATGTCGGCCATCCCGGGTGTGGGTCGGGATGTCGGCGCCGGCGAAGCGAAAGTAGAAGACGTCGGCCGGGGGCGGCGGAACGAGGCGAAAGTCCGCAGGCGGCGTGCGAATCGGCGGCGTGAGCTCCGGGTACACGGCGCTGCAGCCCAGGAGGCCGACGGCAGAAAAGAGGAGTGTCCGCCCGAACGCCGAGTGACGCATTTTTCGCGAAACATACTCCGACGCTTCGAGCTTGGGGAGAGAGAGTGCACGTCGAGCCGCGAGCGGCTAAGATGGAAATTCAGGCGAGGCTAGAAGGACTCATGGCGCGCATGTTCGGCTTCATCGGCAACCGAGCGGACCTCGGGGCGCTGGTCCTCGCCTCGAGCGCCGAGGTGCTCCGGGTGCGGCGTCCCGCCGACCAGCCGCTCGGCTGGGGCATCGGCTTCTACCAGGCCGGCGAAGTGCTCTTGCGTCGACGGCCGCTCGACGATCGCGAGGAGATCGACCTCGCGGAGGCCGCCGACGACGTGCGGGCGGACGTGCTGCTCGGCCACGTGCGCCTCGCGAGCGTCGGCGCGCTGCGCACCGAGAACACGCATCCGTTCCGGTATCGCTCGTGGCTCTGGGCGCAAACGGGGACGATCCTCGGCTTCGACCGGCTGCGCGCGCGACTGCTCGAGGCGCAGCCCGAGTTTTTGCGTCGCAACGTGCGCGGCGAGACGGACAGCGAGCTCTTCTTCTACCTGTTCCTGTCGTTCCTCCACGACGCCGGGCACCTCGAATCGGCGCACGCGAGCTACGAGGCGATCTCGGCGGCGCTGCGAGCGTCGGTGGCTCTCGTCGATCGGCTGTCCGCGGAGGAGGGCTGCGGCCCGAACTCGGGCGACATTCTCGTCTCGAACGGCGAGCGCATGGTCGCCGTTCACCGGGACGGCAGCATGGCGTACCGCGTGCTGCGCGGTCGCTACGACATCGAGGGCCTGCTCGGCGAAGACACGATGCGCAAGGCGCGCATCCCGAGCCTCGACAGCACGCACTTCACGCTGATCGTCTCGGAAGCGGCGAACCTCCCGCAGGGGTTCCGCACGATCGAGGGCCGCTCGCTGGTCTCGCTCACGCGCACCGATGATCCCGCGCTCGAGCCGCTGTAACGGCGCCGCGCGCGCCGGTCTTTGCGAGGGGCTCTTCGTCATCGGGGCGCTCGGGCTCGGGTGCGCGGCGCAGGGGCCCGCCTTCGAAACCGTGACCACGCTGCCGAAGGCCGCGCGCCACCCGGCCGGCGCCGACATCGAGCCAGCGCCGGAGCTCCCGCCGAGCCAGCGGCGCGGCGACACGGAGAGCGGGCTCGTCGTGCTCGAGACGCCCGCCGACCCGGCGCACGCGCGCGCGGTGATTGCCGCCTTTTTCCGGGCGATCGTCAGCGAATCGCCGAGCGCCATCCAGGCCACGCTCGCGCCGAGCGCGACCATGCAGGAGGGCGCGCGCCGCGAGAACGCGCAGAGCGCGTGGGCCTCGCGCTTCACGCGCTTCGACTACCGGAGTCTCGCGGGCGAGCGGCTCTACCGCGAGAGCGAGCTCCGCATCCGCGAGGAACAGCGCGACCTTTGGGTCGGCGTGCCGCTCGAGGTGGCGTGGGGGTCGCGCCCGCGTCTGCTCGGAGAGACGTTCACGTTCCGGCTCGTCCCGCGCGGGGCCGGCTGGGCCATCGCGGAGATCGTCGAGGAGTTTCGAACGCCGTAGCGCCGTGCCGAGCACGGTGCGGGCCGCTCGTTACATGCCGGACTTGATGCGGTACGTCTCGCCGCTCGGGACGAGAGCGAGGCGGTTGTCGGCGACGGTGCGCCGCCAGACGTCGCCCTTCTGGCTCGGGATCTGGTAGCTCGCGCTGTACGTGAAATCGACGTAGATCTCGTCGTTGCGGCCGAGCGTCACGTTGCGATAGCGGATTTCGTAGCGAATCGACTTCACGTCGCGAAACTTGTTCTCGAGGTAGGCCTTGAGGCCCGCGAGATCGAGATCGTCGCTCGTGTCGATGGTGGCGCCGTCCTCGTAGTACTTCTCGTGCGCGAGCTTGATGAGCAGGCCGACGTTCTTGCGCTCGACGGCGTGCCGGTAGTCTTCGCAGAACTCGATCACCTTGCGGTTGAAGTCGTTGTCCTCGACATCGGTATTCGGCAGGTACTCGCGAGCACAGCCACTGCCGGCGAGAGCGAGGAGGAGGCCGAATGCGAGCGCGGGAACGGAAGCCTGGGGCATGAGAAGGATGGCTCGGGGGAGGAAC
>DASUGE010000564.1:0-16382 GCA_036274215.1 Polyangiaceae bacterium
TAGCCCTGCGCGATCCGCGCCTCGGCTTGGCCGCGACGCTCCTCGGTCGCGCTCCCGGCGCACCTTTTTCGGTCGGCACGCACCTCGCGCTCGCCCTACCCTTCGGAACGCCCGGCGCGCTCGCGGGCGCCTCGGGTCCGACGCTCGCCCCGGGCTTCACCGGCGAGCTCACGCTCGGCCGCGTCGACGTGGCGCTCGATCTCGGCGTGCGGCTCGTTCGGGCCGTGTCGTTCGGCACGGTGCGCGAGGGCTCGAGCGCGACGCTCGCGCTCGGCGTATCTCTCGCGGTTCTCGAGAAGCCGCTGCTCGCGGTCGGCGTCGAGGGCGTGCTCCGACCGTCGCTCGTGAGCCCACCCGCGGGCGCCTCCGACGAGCTTTCGACCCTTCCCGCCGAATGGCTCGCGAGCCTCAGCTTCGAACCGACGAGCGGCTGGATGGTGCTGCTCGGAGCCGGCTCGGGCTTGCCGCTTTCGACGGCCCGCGCGCCCGGCGGTCCGAGCGAGCGCGTGCTCGCCGTCACCTCGCCCGAGCTGCGGGGCATCCTGACGGCGCGCTACACCCTGCCGTCGCTGCTCTGAACCGGGCGACGAAGCGCGTCGCGCTCGGTCGCGCCGCCGGTACGTCAGAACAGTCGCGAGGGAACGTAGATGCGATCGCCGGCTTGGAGCGGGATGTCCGGCGCCTTGCCGTCCGTGATCGCGTCGACGCTGATGGTGACGGTCTTGGTGCCCTGTTCCATCTTGCGCGTGAGCGTCACGTTGTTGTCGTCCGCGATCTGGCTCAAGCCACCGGCGAGTGAGATCGCCTGCATCAGCGTGAGCCCCGTCGTGAGCGGGAAGCTGCCGGGCTTGGCGATCTGGCCGAGCAGGATCACCGAGCGGCTCTTGTAGTCCTTCACCTGCACGACCACGATCGGATCGACGAGCACCTTCCGCTCGATCAGCTGCTGGCGAACGAGCCGCGCGATCTCCTGAGGCTCGAGCCCTGCGACCTCTATCGTCTGGATGTACGGCAGATCCACGGTGCCGTCGGAGGCGACCTGGTATTCCGCCGGCAAATCCTTCTCCGTCACGATCTGCATCGTGAAGATGTCGCCCGGACCGATCACCGTCTTCTCGGACGGGGGCGGGAGCTCCGTGGCGCGCGGGGCTCGATTGCCGCTGCAGGCCCCGAGCACAATCGCCAGCGCAAAGAGCAGCACACCGAGGAGCCGGCGCCTTGCCTTGCTCCCGACGTTCAGGGAGCGAGCGGTCACGTCCGTCACCAGAAGAGCCGCAACCCCACGTAGGCCTGCACGCGGTCGTACTCGAGGTTGTCGTAGCCGCCCGTGGCCAGCGCCACACCCTGCGGATTCGGACCCTCGCCGATCGACTTGTCGTACATCACGGTGCCGTTGAGCCCGAAGTTGTCGTTGAAGCGGTACTCGGCGAAGACCAGCCCATCGACGTGGTTCTGCGAGAACCCCGGATTGGCGGCGTCGATCAGCGGGTAGTTGTAGCGACCGAAACCGCCCTGGAGGTTCGCCATGAACACGCCGGCCAGGAACAGGTCGAGGCCGAGGTAGCCGCGATCGCGCGTGTAGAACGCGCCGAGGTAGCTGTTCGATACGTCGTGCGTGAAGCCGACCGTCACCGACGAAAGGCCGACCGCGGCGGTCTGATCTTCCGGGGTCGACGTGAGGAAGAACTTGAGCTCCGCCTGTCCGACGTACCCGTCGTAGTTCTGCGGCGCGGTGGCGGTATTGCCCTCGTAGTACGTCGAGTTCCAGCCACCCAAAATCAGGAACGCCACGCGGCTCGTGACGAGGCCGCTGAACCCGACGCGCGCCTGCAGCTGATCGCCGCTCGGCTGCGGCGTACGCGTATCCTGGTAACGGATGAACGTGTACTTCGCGTCGTAGAGGAAGCCGCTGCGCGGAAGGATGCGCCAGCGCCCGCGCGTATTAATCTGGTGCTGGACGTTGTTGTAGACGACGTACGGCTGGTCTTCGAAGTACGAGTACGACGCCTCGTAGCCGACGCGCCAATCGAAGAGGCCGCCACCCGGACGCCACGCAACGCCCGCGCCACCGCGCACGCTGCCGCGATCGAACGTCTGCCCGGTGCCGGCGACGTTGCTCGGCTCGCCGTTGCGGACGAAGTCGGCGTACACGTCGCCGCCGAAGGGGCGCTGCTGGCCGATGTCGAGCCTGCCGCCGACGCCCGCGTCGAGGTTGCGCTTGTAGCCTTGCAGCTGCGCCGCGTCGCCGAAGATCTCGCTGTACGCGAGGTACGTCGACGCTTGGAAATTGAAGAGCGGCGCTTCCGTGCGCGGCGTGCTTCCGATGTGCTCCGGCTTGATCGTGCTGAGCGAGAGCGACGGCGTGACACGCAAGCGCCACACGTCGACGACAGGCCGCTCGCTCGGTGCGCGCAGGAAGAAATTGCTGTCGTATCCGAACTCAGCCGAGACGCCGGGATGCAGCTCGAAGCTGCCAGCTCGAATACCGATGCCCTCACCGTAGCGGCGATCCGAAAGCCACGGTTGCGCGGCTTTGACGCCGCTCGTCATGAGCAGAAGACTCAGCGAAGCCGCAACTGTCAGCCGCCCATTCATTGCTCGTCGCCCTGTGCCCTTGAAGAGATAAAGTAAAAAAACCGCGAGAACGACAGCGGCCTACATACTACATCTCGGGCATGGAAGGACTAGCGGGCGGTGTGGGAGCGGGCGCGCTCACCACGGGAGGCTGATTGGTGATCGGAGCGTTCGGCTGCTCGGACGGATCGACGTTGGGGACGCCTTCCACCGATACCGTAACAGCGGACTCGCCCACGAAGCCGGTCTCTTCGCCGATGCACTGGTTCGCCTCGCTCACGAGGGTGTTCACCCGCTCGTTCAGAACGAGGACGACCGTGTACTGGTGACGCGCCCGCTCGGCGTCGTTGGCCGCTGCGGCAGCGTCCAAGCCGCCAACGCGGTCGCTCGCCGTGCGGATCGCGAGATCCACCTGGTTGAGCTTGTCGTTCAAGCAGAGGGACTTAACGACGTCCTTCTGCTCGCGGGCCATCGTGAGCTCACGGCGAATGACGAGAGCGCTCTTGTCCATCGTGGGGAGGAGAGCCTTGGCCGCCGCGGCCATTTGCGCGGGCGTCATGTTGCCGGCATCGCCACCGGCAGGCGGTTGCGTCGCGGGTGCAGTTCCCGAAGCCTCTTGCGCGTACGCGCCGCCGAGTACACCGATGACTCCGATTACCGCTGCGAGTCCCCGAACTTTTCCGCCCTTGATCATCGCGTCAGACCCTCCGTGTGTTCAGGAGCAACGGGAGTATAGAAATCACCCACAGAGCTGTCAACGTAGCGAAATTTCCTAGCTTGTCGGGATCCCAGAGCATTTTTGTTACCCCGGGGAGGATGGACCGACGTCGCTGAACGGTTCGTTGCACCGACCCGCGTGAGCATTCACTGCGGCCTTGCGGCCGGTTATTGCTTCACGAAGGTGACGGGAACGTTGACCACGGATGCCCCACCCTCGGGGGGATCGAATTGCGCACGCTTGGCGCGCGTCGTGACGCAATCGACGACACCCGGCGGAAGGTTGCCGGAAGGTGTGGCGGAAACACCGGACACTTCGCCACCCGGACCGACCTTGATGGCCAAGCGGATGCTGCCTTGCGCGTCAGGGTTCTGATCGAGGCCCTTCTGGAAGCAAGCACGGAACGCGGGGCGCATCGCCGCGATCACGCGTGCGGCGTTCGTGATCGCACCGCCCGCAACGCTCGAGCTGACACCGGGCATTGCGGCCTTCGGTCCGGAGACCTTGGCGACCGCGCCCGGCCCGCCGGTGCCTTCGCTGGCCCCCGTCTTCGCGAGGCCGCCGAGACCACCACCCTGCTCACCCGGGCGCAAGGTTCCGCCGCCACCGCGAGACAGCCCCAGCGGATCGCTCCCCGCGCCGACGGCCTTGTCGCTGGCCGCGGCCGCATCGAGCGCGCCCATCGCCACCTCGCTCCGGCTGAGCACGCCTTCGGTGGCAGGACCGGTGCTGCTCAGCGCGGCGAGCGTCTCGAGCATCACGCGCTCGGTCTCTTGAATGAGTGAGGCCTTCTCGGCCGCGCTCACTTTGCCCGCGTCGGTCTTGGTCGCGGGCGCGCTCGACGGCGCTTTGTCGGGCGTCTTCTCGGGCGGCGCCTTGTCGGGCGTCTTCTCCGAATCTTCCGTCGGCTTCTCCTCCAGGGGAGGCGGCGCCGGCAGCGACTTCAACGAGTCGATGAGGTTCGCGACGCTGACCTCGTCGTCGATCACCGGATCGAGCCAGTCCGAATAGATCGAACCGAGCGCGAGGAAGTGAATCAGGAACGACAATGCGGCGATCATCGTCGTGTTCCAGTCGATTCCGCTCGCACCGCGCAGCACCGCCACCGGCAGCTGCGGCTTGGGCTGCACCGGCGGCGGCGCAACGAACTGGAACAAGAAGGTGACGTCGCCGACGACGACCTTGCCGCGCGAGTCTTCCGTGAGGCGGACCTGGTACGCACCCTGCGGGGTGCGGCGCGCCTGACCGCGGAGCACGTTGAGATCGGAGATGCCGGTCGGCAGCGCGACGCGCCCCGACATGCCGTCCAAGAAATTCAGGTGGTAGTCGTTACCGACGAGCTCGAAGAGCCGGAAGGTCGGCGGCAGGTTGCCGCTGCCGACGACGAACAGGTTCTTCTCGTTCGGACCGACCGTCACGTGGACGCGCTGCTTGATGATGCGCTCCTCCGTGACTCTTCCCCCTTGCACCACGCCGATTCGAAGCACCTTCGGGCCCGTCGCCGCGACGGCCCGCATCACTGCGGTCATCTGGCCCGGAGCACCCGCGGGGCGCTGAGAAGGGTTCGTGCCCCCTGCGGTAGGTCCCTGAGTCATCGCGCTACTCGGTCTCCTTCAGAACTGGGACAATCCCTTTAACGTCCCGTTCCCGTCTCGGCAGTCTAGCCCGAAGCTTTTTCCCGGGTCCACTCCCGCTCCACGAGCTCGTGCACGCGTTTCCAGCGCTGCCGCAGCTCCACGGCGACCGATCTGGCCTGCCGGCCGAACGCCGCGCATCCCAGCATGCCGACAAAGCCTCCCACGAACCCGCCTGCTGCTCCGGCGACGAGCTCCGGACCCGCGAGCGGCAGCCCCCTCGCCAGCGTGGTGAGACTGAGGGCCGTCCCGGTCGCGAGCGCGACCCGAGCGAGCGAGCGAGGCAAAAGCGTGGCGAGCGAGAGGGCGCGCTCGGCCTCGCGCTGGTCCTCGCGGAGCTCCATGCGATAGAGGTCGCGCTCCGCGGGCGATCCGGCCTGCCGAAGCCGTGCGCGAACCTCGTCGACGACGGGTGGCGCGCGGCGCGCGAGTCGGCGCACGTGCCACGCGGAGGCGACGACGCAGGCTCCCGCGCTGAGCCAGCCGCCGACGGCGAACCCGAGAGCGCGAAGCGTGAGCGGCTCCAACGGAGACGCGCTCGCGCTCAGAACGGATCGCGAGAGATCGACTTCTCGATGCGATCGACGAAGGGCTGCTTGAGCTCGGCCAGCGTGAGCTTCGGTTGGATACGGCTCACGTCGACGGCGGCGATGGGCTTCTGCACGCGTCCGACGATCGTGACTTCGCTGATGGTGATGACGCGCGTCTTCTTCTGCGCGGACGCGACGCCCGTCACGAGCAGCAGGCCGAGCGCGAGGAGGAGCGGTGAGCTTTTGAAGGGCATCGGTGACCTCACTTCTTGGCGGGCTGCCCGGCGGGGGGCGTCGCGGGGAATGAAGCGCTCGAGCCGCCGGCGGCCGACGCGGCAGGCTTGGCGCTGCTCGCCGGAGCGGCGGCGGGCGCCGTGGTTGCGGGCGGCGCCGCACTCTTCGCGGCGGCTTCGGCGGCGCCGGCTTCGAGCATGGCCTTCTTGGCCTTCGCGCGCGTGATGAGCTCGTCGGTGTCGTCGTTCGAGCCCGCTTGGCGCGGCCGCATCTTCTTGTACTGCTCGAGCTCCGAGATCGCGAGATCGGTCGCCTGCCCCGGCGTCGTGCCGGGCACGCTCTCCGAGAACAGGTACAAAAGGCCGAGGTTATAGTGGACCTGCGCGAGCTGCGCGTCGGCCTTCTGCACCCACTCGAGCTCGCGCTTGGCCTCGGCCGTCTTGCCGAGCAGGCGGTACGCGTCGCCGAGGTTCAGGTGCGCGAGGACGTTGCGGCTGTCGTACCGCACGGCGCCCTCGAGCAAGGGGGCGGCGCCGGTGGCGTTGCCGGACTCGAGCATGTAGGCGCCGAGCTGCACGCGTGCCTCGACGAGATCCGGGCGGGCGTTCAACGCCTTCTCGAACTCTTCGATCGCGGCGGGGCGGTTGCCCTGCTCCTTGTAGATGAGCCCGCGCAAGAGTCGCGCCTCGGCGTTGTTCTTGTCGCGCGGCGGGTTCTCGGGGCCGTAGCCGTCGAGGATGGCGCGCAGCGTGTAGAGCGCGAGATCGAGGCGACGCGCGCGGTAGTGATCGCGCGCGAGGGTGATCATGGCCGGGGCGTAGTCGGGGTTCTTCTTCAGCGCTTCCTGCGCATATTGCTGGGCGGCGCGCGAGTCGCCTTGGATCGACTTCACCTCGCCCATGGCGGCGGACACGGCCGCGCTCTTCGGCATCGCCGCGAGGCGCCCGTTCAGGTACTCGATCGCCTGGTCGGCCTTGCCACCGCGCGCGAGCAGCACCGCGTACGCGAAGATCGCCGGCTCGTAGTCGGGCACGATCACGGTCGCCTGGCGGTAGCTCGAGAGCGCGTTCGAGACCTCGTTCAGCCGCTCCTGCACGACGCCGAGCGAGTAGTACGCCTGGAACGCCTTCGAATCGGCCTGCGTCGCGCGCTGGAACTGCGTGCGCGCACCGGCGATATCACCCGAGGCGAACGCCTGCTGACCGGCCGAGTACGCCTGCGCAGCGCTCGCGTTCATCTGCGGGCGCGAAGCACTCCCCTCGCCCGTCGGCCGATCGGAGATGCCGGTAACGGGCTTGCCGTCGGAGGCGCCGGTCGCGGCGGGCATCGGTGGCGGCGCTTCCGACGAAGGCGCTTGCGCCTCCGGCGGCTTGGCGCCACCGCATCCACTCGCGAGCACGAGCGCGCTGAGCGCGACGAAACGGCCGAGCGTGCTCACGGGGCACCTCCGACGTTGACCGGCAGCGGCTCCGGCAACCCGACGGGCGCCGGCGTCGACACCTGGCCCGGACGCATGCGCTGGAACATGCCTTCCGTGTAGTTGAGGTCCTTCACCGTGGCGGTGAACTGCTTCATCTTCGCCTCCCCGATCACCTCGGTCATGAACGCGAGGCGGCGGATCGCGCGCAAAGCGCCCGGGTTCGAGACGTTGTAGCGCTTGGCGAGCACGACCGCGAGGCCGTAGCGATCGACCATCACCTTGTCGGCGCCGTCGATCTCTTGGCCGCGGCGGGTGCGCCAACCCTCCTGCACCTTGACGCGCACGTCGTCGGCCTTCGCCTGCAGATCCGGATCGTCGCTGTTCTCGGCTCGCTTCAAGAGCGCTTCGGTCTTGGCGTCGAACATCTTCAGGGCCGGCGGGCGCACGTTGTAGAGCCCGGTGCGCATCGAGTCGTAGAGCGAGCCCTGGCGCGAGACGGCGGCGATCGTCCACTCGGGCGAGACGTACGCGTCGCTCACGTGCTGGAGCTTGTCGAACCAGCCCTTCGCGATCGTTGCCTGCGCCGTGTACTGGTTGATGACCTCGACCGTCGTGCCCTTGTAGCGATGATGGCCCGTCTCGTAGTCGAACTTCGCCTCGATCTCGCGATCGAGCATGGTGAATTCACCCTCGGCGGCCATCTTGGCTTCGGGCGAGCCGAGCGCGGAGTTCTTCCCGCCTTCGCGCGGCGCGATGCGCTGCCAGCGGTCGAACGCGGCGATCGTGTTCTGCCAGTACTTGTCGGCCTCGTTCGACTGGACGGCCTGGCGCGTGACCGCCGACCAGTACGCCGCTTGCACGACGTACTGCGCCGCCGCTTCGCGCGACTTGTTGGTCTCGTAGTAGTCGTCCATCGCGCGCTGCGCGGCGCGGCGGGCGGTGGCGTTGCCGCCGGTGTCCGGGCTGTAGCGGTCCCACTTCTTGAGCGACGCGGAGGCGACGGTGAAGTCCGCTTCGGCCACCTCCTTCGGTGAGGCGCCGAGCTTCTCGAAGTTCGCGCGCGCCCGAGTCATCCCGGTCGTGTCACCGAGGCTCGCGTACAGCATCAACGACTGGCGCGCGGCCTCGCGTCGCTCGGCCTCCTTGAAGCGCGGCGTGTTGCTGATCTTGTCGAAGGTGTCGGCGGCCTTCGGGTAGTTGAAGAAGAGCACGTACGAGCCCGCGAGCGCGTCGTCGGCCTGCTTCAGGTATTTGACGCGCGTCTCGTACTTCTGCGGATCGGCGGCGACGGGCGGGCTCGCCTTCGGATCGCCCTTCTGGAGCTTCTCGAGCGAGGCCTCGCTGCCGTACTTCGCGATGAAGAGCTCGTACATCTCGATCGCCTTGTCGTACTCGCCGACCTGCTTGTAGGCGTAGGCGCCGTTCATCGCCGCCTCGGGCGCCTCGTCGCGATCGGGCGCAGCGTCGAGCGCGACCTTGTACGCGGCCGCTGCCGCGCGCCATTTCTTCTGGCGCTCGGGGCCGTCGGGCATCTTCTCGGCTTCGTCGAAGAGCTTGCGCGCGTCGAGGTAGGCGACGCCCTGGCGCACGGGCTTGCGGAGCTTGTCTTCGGCAGCGGCGGTCTCCGCGTCGAAGGCGCAGCTCTTGCCCTCGGCGAGCCTGCGGCTCTCGGCGGCGTCGTTCTCGAGCGCCGCCATGCTGATGAGCTTCTCCCAGGCCTTGTAGCCCCACTCGTCCTTGCCGCAGCGCTGCTCGTAGATGGGCTTGAAGCGCGCGCGCGCCTGGTCGAACTGACCGTAGAGGAAGTACTGGTCCGCGGACTGGAACGCGTAGAGCAGGCCATTCTTCTGCGGATCGCGCTCGAGCGGCAGGCGATCGTTGTACTCGTCGCGCGCCTTGACGGTGGCGACCACGGCCGGCGGAAGCTCGTCGCGAACGACGGTGGCCTTGTCGCCCTCGCCGAACTGCTTGACCTTCTCGCGCTTCTCGATGCCTTCCTTGCCGCCCGACTCCGCGAACTTGCGCTGCTCGTTCTCGAGCACCTTGTCGGCGAGCGTGACGACGTAATAGGCGGAGGGCTGGAGGTACTTGTCGTCCTCGTTCGAGTCACGAACGTCGACGCAGCTCTCCCGCGCACGGGTGACCTCCTCGGGCGACGGCGACTTTTGCAAGGCGATCTGCAAGACGACCGTCCAATAGCGGGCGTCGGCGAGCCAGAATCGGCTCTCGTACGCGTCGAGCGCCGTCGGATCCTGCTCGAGGTAGCCGGCCCACGCCGCGTCGGCCAGCCGGTACTCGCCGATGGCCTTTTCGATCAGGCCGCGCTGCTCGCCTTCGTTGCTGAGCTCGAGCGCGCGCTGGTAATAGCCGCGCGCGAAGTTCGTGTGATCGGCCGCGGCCTTCTTGAGGCCTCCGCGGACCAGTTGCTCGGCCGTCTGGAGCGCCTCCGGGTCGTCCTTGTTGGCCTCGACCCAGGGCGTGTTGGCGCCGACGTAGGCCGCGAGACGCGTGCGCGCCTCGAGCGCCTTGGCGCCGTACTCCGCTTTCGCCGCGGAGCCGTCGGGCGCGAGCCGCGAGAGCTCGTCGTAGAGCTCCGCGACCTTGTTCTGCATCACCGGGGCGTCACGGTTCAGCGGGAACTTCCGCAGCGTGAGCTCGAGCATCGCGACCGCGTTGCGGTTCTGCGTGATCTCGATGAATTCCTGGGCGAGCGATTTGTAGATCTCGACCGTCCACTTTTGATCCTGCGGGATGAGCTTCGGATCCTGGACGCGCTCGATCGCGATCGTCATCTTCTTTTCGGCGACGAGCGGATCGGTCTCCGTGTCGAGCACGTCGCTGCGCGGGATGTAGGGGTGGTCCCCGGGGGGCCCCTCGAAATCGACGTAGGTGAGCGAGCCCGCGATGTACGTGTACGCCTCTGCGCGGAAGTCCGCGCCGGGGTCGCCGGTCTTCGCTTCCTGCTCGTCCGCGTAGCGGAGCAGGTTCACGAACTCGTCGACCGCGATGTGGTAGCGCTGCTGCTTGAAGTAGCTCCAGGCGCGCTTGTAGAGCGACACGCCGTAGATGGGCGGCTTCTTGAACGCGAGCGAATGCTCGTAGGCGCTCACGGCGCGGTTCAGGTTGTAGGGGCCGCCGCGCGGATCGATCTGATCGAAGTGGTAGTTACCGAGCTGCCACCAGATTTCCGCGATGTAGCGCGGGTCGTCGCCCGGCTCGGTCTTTTGCGGGACCGGTTCACAGCCCTCGTACGGATCGACGAAGCGGAGCTCCTCCTCGTCCGATTTGGCCTTGGGCGCCGGGGCCTTGGCGGCCTTCGCCTTGGCCGTCGCGAGCGGGGCGCGCTTGCCGAGGGTGCGATCCTGGTCGAGCGGGAGCGGGTGGCGGTTGCCCCACTCGTCCCAGAACTTCTGGTCGTGGTCCTGCGGCTCGGGCTGAACGAGCAGCCTGCCGGCGTCGTTCGGGTCGTCGACGATCCCGAAATGGTTCTGGCAAACGAGGACGCGCCAAGCCTGCTGCCCTTCCTCGATGCGCCCGGAGTCGGTGAGCACGTGGCCGAGGTAGTAGTGGACCGCCGCGATCTCCTCGTAGTGCGGGTATTCCTTGATCAAGCGCCGGTAGAGCGCGATCGCGGGCTCGAGGCCCGTCGCGATGTCGGTGTCGCTCTTCTCTCGCGCGCGCTCCTCGTAGAGGGCCGCCAGGCGGAACATGGCGTCGGGCGTGGCTTTCGGATCGGAGTTCGCCCCGCTGTAGCGGGCGACGAAGTCCTCGAGGCGGCTGATGGCCTCGTTGCGGGCGTTCTCGAGCCCGTACTTCTCGACCTGGATGTCGCGGTCGAGGGCAGCGAGCACCTGCTTGCGGCGGCTCTCGTAGTGGTGCCGGACGATCATCGTGAGCGCGCGGCGGTACTCCTTCGAGTCCTTCTCGTATTGGCGCGCTTCCTCGTTCAGGACCTGAAAGGCGCGCAGCTGAGCCGCCGTCGGCGGCGGGCGCGGGGGAACGACGGTGCGCGCCCGCGCCGTGACGCCGGGAACGGACGTCGCCGCCGGCGCGGCGCTCGCCGAGGAGCTCGGAGCGGCACTGCTCGCGGCGGGCTTCGCCGCCGAGGCGCTCGGAGCGGCGCTGCTCGCCGCAGGCTTCGCAGCCGGCTGTGCGGCGACCACGGGGACCAAACCGAGCGCGAGCAGCGCGCCCGTCACCCCTCGAGGCAAGCGTGTCACTGGTCCTCCTCCGCGTCCTCGAGCACCTCGCGGAGCTCGTCGTTCAGCATCTGCTCCTCGCGCGCGCGCTCGCGTTGCAAGCTTCGCACACGGCGCGCTTCCTCCTCGCGCTCCTCCCAGGCTTCCTGCGCGATGCCCACGTCGGCGCGAAGAACGATGCCCTTCAGCCGCTCGCGAACGCCGGCGAACGCCTTCATCGCCACCTCACCCACCACGATACGCGCCTCCTGGTCGACTTGATCGAGCGCCGTCGCGCGCACCTCGATCGAAGCGAGCTCGTCCTGGATCTTGCTACGCAAGACGTCGGCCTGCGCGCGAGCGTTGCGCTCGAGCTCGGCGCGCGTGCTCTCGAGCCGGGCGTCGACGGCGTCGGCGCGCTGGAGAACGGGCCGCACCGAGCGCGCATACTCGGTCGCGTCGCCCGAATCCTGACCGGCCGCCGCGAGCTCGACCTCGCGATTCAAGAGGTCGCGGTAGCGATGGCGCGCCTGTTCGTCGTCGATGTAGCGCTGGTCGCCGAAGCCGGACTGAACGCGCCCGTTCTCGATCGCTTCGCGGAATTGCTCGATGCGCTGCTCGTAGCCCTGGAGGTCGCGCTCGTTCGCGTCGATCTCCGCCTTGAAGCGATCGCGCGTCGCCGCGTTGCTCGTCACGCCGAAGCTCTCCCCTTGCTGCAGCACGCGCTTGAGCGCGTTCACCATCGCGCGCAGCTTGTCGGCTTCGACCGTGAGCTGCTGGAGCGACTGCGACACCTTGTTCCACTGGCTCGCCCCGGCGTCGTCGCGCTGGGCGAACTCGGCGGACGTCACCGGCAGGCCGAGCAAGCGGCGCTGTAGCGCGCGCCGCTCTTGCCGCACGGAAGCGAGCTCGCCCCCGGCGTCGCCCGCAACGTCGTCCATCCCCTGGCCGAGGCCGACGCGAGCCTTGGCGAGCTTGTTCGAGAGGCTGATCGCGTGCTCGAGCGCGGCGCGAATCTCCGGGAATGCCTTGGCGCGCGTCGGAACGGCGAGCACGCCGTTCAGCCGCGAAGCGAGCCGCCGGCTCTGCCGAATCAAGTCGCGCGAGCGGTTCACGTCGTCGATCACGACGAAGACGTTCTCGTCCTCCGCCTGCTCGCGCGCCCAGGCGAGCGCGAGCGGCGGCAGCTTGTCGTCCGTCTGGATGTCGGGGTCCGCGGTGAGGCGGTCGTAGTACGACGCCGGATCGGCCGTCGTCGCGATGAAGCGATCGACCTGATCGCGGATCGGATCGAAACGCTCGCGCACCGAGCGGTACAGCGTGAGCGCCTTGTCGAACTCGCCGGAGCGAAGCAGGAGATCGGCGCGCAGGAGCGAGCCGTCGGCGATGTCGAGGTTGTTCGGATCCGCGATGCTCAGAACCTCGAGCGCACGCTGGGCGCGCTGAAAATCCCCGACGCGCACGTACACCCAGGAGAGCTCGTGCATCATCACCGAGAACTCTTCGGACTGGCGCGAGACGTGGCTGTAGGCCTCGGCCGCTTCCGGATAAGCCTCGGACTCGTAGCAGAGGCGTCCGACCGCCATCCACGCGAGATCGACGACGTGTCGCTGCGGCGGCGTGGTCGCCGGCATGCGCGCGACGCGCCGGAACTGATCGATGGCGGGACCGTACTTCGGCAGCGCCGCGCTCGGCGTCGCGGTCGCGGTCGCGGCCGGCGCCTGGCCCGCGGGCGGAGCCGCAGCCTGAGCGGCCAGCGAGGCCTCCTTCGTCATGATGACGCCGAGCAGGTACTGGCCCTGCAGCGTGTACTCGGCGCCGGGCGGGACCGCGTTCACCGCGTTCTTGGCGTCGGTGAGCGAGTGATGCGCGTAGAGCGCCTTCGCGCGGGCGTAAGCGAGTGACCCGCTCGCGTCCGTCACGGGGAGCGAAGCGAGACGGGCGAACACGTAGTCGAGGCTGTCCAAGTCGCGCGTGCGGAGCGCGACGTCCACCATGCGACTGATGGAGCGGCCGACGTACGTGCTGAACGGCGCCTGCGTCGCGTGATCGAAGATGTCGCGGTAGTGGCGGCGCGCCGACAGGTACTGGCCCGACTGGAAATACGCCTCGCCGATCAGGAACGTCGCGTCGGCGTTGGCGCTCTCCGGCACCTCGCCACGACGATGTAGCTCGAGCACCTTGCTGAGGGTGTCGACGGCGCGGTCGTAGTCGCCCGTTCGAAGCAAGAGCTCGCCCGCCGCGACGCGCTGCGCGGGTGTGGGCGGCACGTAGCGAAAACGGCTCGGGTCGGGCCCTTTCGTGGCGTCCGCCTCCACGGCGCGGATGGCCATCTCGGCGCGGTTACGCTGCGCGCCCGCGTCCGCATGCGCGGGCCTTGCCACGCTCGAAGCGGCAATGCCGAGCGCCAGCGCGTAGGCCGGCAGGCGGCGCATCACTTCGCTCCAGCCCCGATCGAAACGTTGCCCGAAGCGCCGGCCTTCGAAGTGTTGCCCGACGCGCCGGCCTTGACCGGTGCAGCCGCGGACGTCGGCGACGCGTCGGGACGTGAGTCTTCACCCGACGAGCTCACGGTCTGCTGCCAACGGATGGCGGGACGCTCCTCGAGGGGCGTCGTCACGTCGCCCTTCTCCCAGACGATGGCGTCGAGCTTGATCGCCTTGCCCTCCGTCACCGTGAAGGAGTGCGTGGCCGGCACGTTGAACTTGTAGCCACGCAGGTAGGAGAACACGCCGTAGCCGTGACCGCGGAGCTTGAGCACGATCTGCAGCGTGTGATCGCCCGGGGGAATCGAGCCGCTGAAGATGGGGATCGTCTTCTGCTCGGCGAGCGCGCCGCTGTCGTCCTGCTTGTTGTACTGGACCGAGCCGTCGAGGACGAACGTCGCGCCCGTCAGGTGGAAGGCGCTGGTGAGCTCGTTTTTGAAGGCGATCTCGGCGCGGGCGCCGCCGACGCCGCCCGAGAGGATCGTGTCGCTGAGGAGGCTCAAGCGCGTGTGGCTGCGACGGATCTGCTCCTTGAGCTCATCGACGCGTTGCTCGAGGTCGCGGAGCCGCACGACGTAGGTCGAGCCGTCGAGCGGAGCCGCCGCACCCGTCGCGGTCGCGCTGGGTGGTGGTGCGGGGGGCGTTGCCGTGGTCGCGGTCGCGGCGGGTGCCGCGGGTGCCGGTGCCGCGGTCGTCGTTGCCGCGGGAGCGGTCGCGGTGGTCGGCGCGGCGGTCGTTGCGGCGGCTGCCGGCTTCGCCGTCGATGACGGAGCGGAGCTCGGCGTCGTGGGAGCCGCAGCGGCTGCCGGCGTCGCCGTCTGTCCGCGGGCGGGTTGTGCGAGCGAAACGGCCGCCACAGCAGCCAAGGACCAAGCCAGAATCGAGCGTTTCATGTTCCCTCGTTCGTTGCCGCGTGCCTCGGACTCATCCAACCCCACCGGCTCTTTCCACCAAGGTGAGTTGCGAAGCGCATACTTACGCCTCCGCGAGCGAACGGAAAGAGCAATCCTCCCAAGACTTTGCTGGTAGCCCGCCCGGTCGTTTTTGGCTCACAGCCGGCGAGACAGAACGCGCCGAGCAGAAAAGTGGACACCGGCCAGCCGACCGCGTTCCTAGGCTGTGGATTTTACTCCTGTCTTGCTGCTTGGCGGCACCCGGCGTACCTATGGACTCGGCGCCGCGGACGGAGATCGAACCCCGCGCTTGGACGTCAAGGTCAGGTAGGGCGGATCCTCGCGACCCGCCCTCCACGAGGAATCGACTCTTACGCCCGCTGGCTGCCGCTCGTGCTCCCCCATGGCGGCCGTCCCCGGAGACGCATCCGACGAAACCTTGATGGTCCGCTACCAGCGGGGCGACCGCGGTGCGTTCACCCTGCTCGTGCGGCGTCATCATCGCCCACTCTATAACTTCGTGCTGCGCCAGCTTCGTCATCAAAGCCTCGCCGAAGAGATCACTCAGGAGGTCTTCTTGCGCGTGGTCCAGAGCGCCAACGAGTACAAGCACGAGTCCCGCTTCTCGACGTGGGCGTATGCCATCGCGCGGAACCTGTGCGTGGACCAGCTCCGTAAGGCGCAGCACCGCCGGCACCCGTCGCTCGATCAGCCGCTCGGACCCGGCGACGACGCGCGCGCTCTCGCCGACGTCGTCGCGGACGCGAAGCCGGACGGCAACGCCGAGCACAGCGCCGCCGCGTCCCAGATGCGCGCCACGCTGATCCAGGCGATCGAGACGCTGCCCGACGACCAGCGCGAAGTGTACCTCCTGCGCGAGGTCGCGAACCTGTCGTTCAAGGAAATCGCGGAGGTGACGGCGGTGCCGGAAAATACCGCGAAAAGCCGCATGCGCTACGCGCTCGAGCGGCTGCGCTCCACGCTCTGTGACTTCGAGGAGTACGCACGTGCCCTGCGCTGAGACGCGAGCCACACGGAGGTGCCGCCGTGGATTGTGAGCGCTTCGACCGCATCGTGCTCGACTACCTGTACGACGAGCTCGACGAGCTCACGGCAGCGGCCGCGAAGCGCCACGTCGAGCAGTGCGCACGCTGCCGCGGGATCGTCGCGGGGCTGCGCGCCACGCGCGAGGTCGGCGCGCTCCCGCTGGTCGATCCGCCCGAAGGGCTCGAGCTGCGCATCCTCGAAGCCGAGCGTCAGGTGCGCGAGCGCTTGCCGATGAAGCAGCGCGCGGGGCGCGCGGTGTCGGTGCTCGCCGGCTACGCGATGCGACCGCAGCTCGCGATGGCGGCGCTCTTGCTGCTCGCCATCGGCAGCGGCCTCGTCTTCTTCCGGCAGCGCCCGAACGATCGCGACACCGTGTCCATCACCGAACGCGGCGTGGCGGAGAGCGATCCGGAACCGCTTTCAGTGCTACCGCGGACGCGGAAGGGCGACGCGCTCAAGGCGGTGCAGGCGCAGGCGCCGGTCGCGGCGGCGGCCCCGCGCGAGGCAGCGGCGAAGAGCGCGGCGAGCCCCCCGGCCAGCGCTTCGGTGGCCGCTGACGGGCGCGAAGGCGAAGACAGCGTCTATCAAGCCGCGCTCGCGGCGTACCGAGCGGGGCGCTACCGCGAGGCCCGCCAGCAGTTCGAAAGCGTCGTCGCGCAGGGCGGCGC